>NZ_JBFUPN010000013.1:0-207887 GCF_041355315.1 Mucilaginibacter sp. RCC_168 | reverse complement strand
CAACTATTGCCTTTTTTTAAAGAATATGAATAAAATTTCATCCAAAACTTGTTTTTCAACATAGAAGATTGCTTCGTACTCGCAATGACGCTTTTTGATTCTGGTCTAAATTTCCTACCTATCCCCAGCAGGTACTCCCCATGTATCGGCATTAAACACCGGGTTAATTTCGAAGCTATCATACTGGATAACGAGTTTTTTTATCCCCGATGTCACTACCTCATGAAAAGGGATCATGATACCCTGCACCTGGCGCAGATCTGACAAAGCTGATACAGATGTTCGGCCGAATGTTTTATTAGCCTCGGCTACCAGTTGGTTTTGATCGTTGATGGCAAAAATGTAATCGTTACCATCCAATTTGCATAAAACCGAGTAGGTATTGTTCTTAAGCTTTTGCATATTCAGTACCTGCATCTGGTTGATGGCTGGCTTACGCAAGCCAAGCAGGCCCGAATAAAAAGTACTTCTCATTTCCGCTATCCGCGCGGCAGGCATAATTGCTTTTCGCCCGTTGAGCCATTGCCATCCGTCGCCGTTTTCTTCCTGCTCAACAGAAACCATTTTGCCGTTTTCCCAAAGCTCTATCCGTATCTTGTTGTTCGGTATATCAAGGTATGATACCGCTTTTATCCCCATAATTATGGCCGAATACTGCAGGGTTTTGATCATGTCGAGCTTACTACCGCCATGTATGCTGTTCGCTTTTAAAAGCAGCGATTTTGCGTCGGTATTGCCTGTTACATCCGTAGCAGCAGTTGTTGTAGTACTTGTTTTACCGGGTTGACTCATCGTATTGGTAGTTTTGGCAGCTCCGGCGTTATCGTTCTTCATAAAATATATTCCTCCGTCAATGGCTGCCATAGGCTTTTTATCGCCCGTTTCACAAAAAAAGTTATGTACTTCAGTTTTTCCATCGGTGTAGGTAAGCGTAAGCGTGCCATGATCAAGTTTATAATCACCGCTGCCGCTGCTGTTCTTTGTGCTTCCGCCACCTACATTATCGCCCGAAACAATGGTCGCGGCCGATCTGGAATTACTAAAATGTCCTTTTCCATCAAAAATTAAACCACTATTGCTGGTTGAGCCAACAGCAACCATGCCGGTGCCCATTCCGCCGAAACTCGTCGCGCGTTTCATTTCATAGTATCCGGGAGGAATAGTAAGTCCGTTGAGCTTAAATAATATATAGCCGCTTCCTTTCAGATTGCCATTTTTTTCTATGCTAAACTGGTCATGGCCACGGATATAATTCACTGTTACTTTTGATCCGCTTACCTGGTATCGGCCGCTTACCCTTGTTTTCCAGTCGGGCTTATCCATTTCGCTATTAAACGTGCCATCCGGTCTGAACAATATCACAATATCGTTCCTGGTCATACCGCCGCCAACAAGCGGACTTACAGAAAATTGTATACCCCCGTATACACCGTTAAGCGTATGCGTTTGGGCGGCAAGGTTATAAATGATAAGGAGGCTGAGCGATAACAGCCAGGCGGCTTTTTTCATAAAGCTGTATTTTTTTACTAAAACCGCTTGATTATCATCTTGTTTTCGCAAATAAATAAGTTAACATGTAATTAAGCCCGGCTTAAAATATCTCCGTTTTGCAAATACTAAAATTTGTATACTTTTATTGTTTAATGGAAACCAAAAACAATAAAAAAACCATCAGGGCCTGGGCCTTTTTTGACTGGGCCAATTCTGCCTATAACTTGGTCATCACCTCCACCATTTTTCCGGCTTATTATGTGGCTATTACCAAGGCCAATGGGGGCAAGGTAACCTTCTTCGGCAAAAGCTTTGTTAATACGGCGCTTTCTGATTATGCCTTGTCGGCCGCTTACCTGATCATTGTTTTATTGTTGCCTATATTGTCATCTATTGCCGATTATAAGGGAAATAAAAAGATTTTCATGCAATTTTTTACAGCTATAGGTGCTGTGGCTTGCGGTGTGCTGTATTTTTTCGATGCCAATCATATCGAACTGGGCATTATAGCCTTCGCGCTGGCCGCTATTGGCTACAGTGGTGGCTTTGTGTTTTATAACTCCTACCTGCCCGAAATTGCTACGGTTGATATGCAGGACAAAGTGAGCGCCAAAGGTTTTACCTACGGCTATATCGGCAGCGTATTGCTGCAGCTCATTTGTTTTGTGTTTGTAATGAAACCAGAATTGTTTGGCATAGTTGATGAGACATTCCCGGCCCGTTTATCATTTTTGCTGGTAGGCCTCTGGTGGATGGGGTTCGCCCTTATTCCGTTCATTGTATTATCCAAAGGAAGCCCTAACGCTGTTAGTCACGATCATAATATTATTAAAGGGGGCTTTATAGAATTGGGGAAAGTTTGGAAGAAGGTGAAGACCATGCCTTTGCTCAAAAGATATCTGCCGGCTTTTTTCTTTTACTCCATGGGTGTACAAACCATAATGCTGGTAGCAACGGGTTTTGCTGCTAAAGAGCTACACATGCCTACTTCGGCATTGATCACCACTATTTTAATTATCCAACTGGTAGCTATTGGCGGGGCAACGTTAATGTCGCGATTATCGGGCAGGTTCGGCAACGTAAGGGTGCTTATTGCCGTGGTGATCATCTGGATAGGGGTATGCGCCGCTGCTTACTTAACCAAAACAGCAACAGAGTTTTATGTGGTAGCAGCAGTGGTGGGTTTAGTGATGGGAGGGATCCAGTCCATGTCGCGCTCCACCTATTCAAAATATCTGCCCGAAAACATTACCGATACTGCATCTTTCTTCAGTTTTTACGACGTTACTGAAAAACTGGCGATAGTAGGCGGTGTGTTCAGCTTTGGTTTTTTTGAAGAGCTGACGGGCAGTCCGCGTAATTCGGTACTGGTATTGGCCATCTTTTTTATAATAGGTTTAATATTATTGTTTTCTTTGTTAGCGGCAGAAAAAAAGATTAAGAGCCTCACCCTGCCCTCTCCAAAGGAGAGGGTTTAAAAAGAGGTGAGTTGAAGTACTCTCCTTTGGAGAGGATTATTACATGAGGGGCTTCGCCGTTTAGGTGAGGCTAAAAAAGATTAAGCAAAATGCGGAGCTTAGCGCCGTGTAATTTGGTGTAAGAGATGAAGATTGAGTTATTTGTACCCTGTTTTATTGATCAGTTATTCCCGGATACCGCTTTTAATACCGTAAAGGTATTGGAAAAGGCCGGATGTAACGTGAGTTTTAATCCCAATCAAACCTGCTGCGGGCAGCCAGCCTTTAATGCCGGTTTCTGGGATGAAGCCAAAGCAGTTGGCAGCAAATTCCTGAATGATTTTTCGGATGACAGCGTGATCGTTACGCCATCGGCATCTTGTACAGGCATGGTTAAAAACTATTATAATGATCTATTTACCAATACCGCTGTACATAATAAATGCAGAGCCGTACAAGGTAATATCTACGAACTTTCGGACTTCCTGGTTAACATCCTCCAGTTCGACTATTTCGGCGCCGAGCTTGATGGTAAAGCCGTTTACCACGACAGCTGTGCCGGCCTGCGCGAATGCAAGATCAAGGACGAGCCCCGTCAACTGCTCTCCAAAGTATTAGGTCTTGAACTGCTTGACCTGAAGGATAACGAAACCTGCTGCGGCTTTGGAGGCACCTTCGCCGTTAAATTTGATGGTATCTCTACCGCTATGGCTCAGCAAAAGGTTGACAACGCCCTTGCTGTAGGAGCGGAGTATATTATCTCCACCGATGCCTCCTGCCTTCTGCACCTGCAAAGCTATATCGACAAGAATAGTTTGCCCATTAAAACCATGCACCTGGCCGATGTACTGACGCTGGGCTGGGGGAATGTTTGATTTTCGATTTGGGAATTGGGAGAGAGCTATATAAAAATCACGTCATTGCGAGGCACGAAGCAATCTCTATACTGTACAGAGCAAATAGAATTGCATAACTGATCTGCCTGAGTAGAGATTATTAATGTTGTGTTTGTTTTTATTAGTATTAATGAGCTCCCTCCGGTCGGTTGTCTTCGTGCCTCGCAATGATGCAGAGTGTGCTCTTCAAAGCTTGAGGAAACATAAATAAACATCTAATGAGAATAATACCACCACCCCAACCGGGCGAATATCCGCCCTACGCCATCATGTACATGAAATTGTTGCCTACAGATGGACTGATATTAAAGCACTTGCAGGATAATTTTGATATGGTGAAGCAGCTGGTCTATTCATTGCCCGAAGACGTTCTATATCATCGCTATGCCCCTGGTAAATGGAGTATAAAAGAAACATTGGTACATATAATTGACGACGAACGCATTTTTGCTTATCGTGCCCTGCGCTTCGCCCGTAACGAAAAAAACAACCTCATCGGTTTTGACCAGGATGCCTATGCTGTTTATTCGGAAGCCGATAGCCGGTCGCTTGATAATATTTTTGAAGAGTATGAGGCGGTAAGGCGGGCAACCATAGCCTTATTCAATGGCTTGCCCGATAATGCTTTCGACAGGATGGGGCATGGCACCGGTACCGCCAATGACGCCACGGTAAGGGCGCTTGCTTATCACATTGCCGGGCACGAGCTGCATCATCTCAACATTATCAAGGTGCAATATCTCAAGACCAGATAATAAAATATAACAGGCCCATTCAAAGGTTAACGGGGCGGATTTATTAGCTTACCAGATTCATATTCCAGTCCAATATGCGGTATACTTTAATATGATCTCTTTGGGCGAGATATTGCTTTAATTCGTACAGTGTTGCAAACTCTTCATCAGAATCATATTTTCCATCCAGGCCATCGCAATGAAAGCAATACTCAAGCGTGTAAATTTGCTTTTCGATCCTGATGGCCGCGGCCCGTTGCTCCTGTTCTTTTTTTCGTATTTCGATATTAGACTTGATCAATTCCATATCGCCATAAAGTACGGAGGGATGTCTTTTTATGATTTCGCTTAATTCAAATAGATAGCTGTTATTAACCTCCTGATCATTAATAGGATATTCAGTTGATTTTTGCTGATATCCATCTTTTCCTGTTTTTAAAAACAGGCCTAACAGTTCATCATGTGTTTTTATGATCCGGTGGTTATATTGTTTAACAATCGCATTTTGAGGCTCCAGCTCGTCAATATCATATCCGTTTATTTTTGCCCAAATCGGTGTCGAAAAAATAGCTTCGAAGCTAATATATATTCTAACCGATTCATTACCAGATTCAAAGTGGTATTCATGAGCCAGTTGATGTTCTTCAAAATCAGGAAATCCAAACTCTTTTAAAAAGCTAAAATGGAGCTTAATACTTTTTTTAAGGTCATCATACATATGGGAATTCTCCATTTTTTTGATCGGTTATTGGTCATAGGATAAGCCAACACAAAATAAGTGAAAATTATTGGACAGTCACTGAGTCTTGTGACTTGTTGCCGGGCAACGCGTGCGCAGCTGTAAAAGAAATTCATTCTTTGCCCATTCATAGGTCTACGCTTGAATGATGTTTTAGGTAGGCCCCCACGATTGCTTTTTTGATACAGCACCTGTACGCTTATAACCGTTATAAGTTCAAGCGAAAGGCCGCTGAACGAGTGGATGGATACTCCTTGTTCAGTTTCCGGCGAATGGTGTACCGAAGATGCCAACAGCAAGTTCCAGCCAAACAAGGACGAGTGTTGTCAGAACCATTGCGCAGGCAGCTATCCGGTACCCTGTCTTTTTTACCTTCCTTATCACAAGCTCGCACGTCAATCCCGTGCCGAACAGTAATACCGCGGCCACAATAAAGTCAGGAAATGACCATTTCACTTCGTTTGTAAATTGCATAGCTATCAATGGTATCATCAATATAAGCACAACTGTGAGTATAATGCCAAGAAGCCGTTTGTTTTTGGTGATCATCATGTTTGATTTTAAATAGTAATACAAATATATTGTAAAGTACTTTGAATTTCAAAGTAAATTTAAAAAATAATTCTATTATCGTTTGCTTAACCCATTTACTGTTTAAGCCTTAATATGTATTTTAAATTATGTTAAATATACTTTTATATTAAATATAATTTACCGCATAATCTTTTGATAGTTAAACACGTTGATTGATGTATAAACCATAAATCTATATAACATCATGATTCAATCAAACAACACCGTACAGGATTTAACAACAACATCCGGCGTAGCAGTTGACACCGTTTCGGTAACTTCCGGCTTTAACGTAGTTGGGGACGGGGGAGGTGGTAATTTTATCTGGAAAACTATAGCGGTATATGGCCCCCGGCCAGCTCTTGATGGGGGTATCATTGTTTACAGTACTGCCGATGCAACAGGCTGGTGGGAAAGGCAATTTGAATTTGCTGACATCCGCTTTTGGGGAGGGAAAGCCGATGTTAAAGTGATTAATGATGCAAACATAACCGCAGGTTTGACTGCATTGACATCTGCGTCAGCCGGTTTTACTGTAAAAGATATTGGTAAAACTATTTATGTAGCAGGAGCGGGTGTTACTCCCACTTCCCCACCAAATGCTGCCCCTTTAACATTAACCGCGACCATTACTGCCTATACCTCGGCTACACAAGTAACTTTATCCGTAGCTGCTTCAACCACAGCCAGCAATACGCCGGCAACTTATGGTACCGATAGTACTAATGCCTTCACAAACATAAATAATTACGGAAGATCGCTCGTTGGTAAATCATTACAGATAATTCTTCAGTCGGGTACTTATATGACTAATTTTAATAACTGGCTTGCCGGGATAAGATCGGTCGAGGTGATTGGCAATGGAGCAAATATTATGTGTACCCATGGTGCTGCCGATCCTAATGGTTATGCATTTAATCAACAGGCGCTTAACATGCCATCCGTTTTTGACACCTTCGATAATACTTTTTATAACGGGAGTGCTACTCCCTATGTTTATGGCGACCTGATCGCATCAACGGTAAGTACATCTGCTTCTTCTGCCCAATCTGTAACTACGCTTACCGCAACTGATGCGGCTAATTATACGCCCGGTACCTGGGCATTGATATATGGCTTTGAACACGAGAATATTCCGGGGTTTCCACCCGATGCAAGATATTATGATTATGTAAAAGTGGTTACAGCTGATGCGACAACAGGTATAATTACATTTGATCGTGCTTTGAATTACGAATATGATGCTGGATGGCCGGATAATCTTCCTGGTGGAGGTGTAGGAGGTGCGCCGCGTATTATCAGTTGTACAAGATCAAATTTTCAAACAATAGAGGACCTCGTTATCAGGGATCTGAGTTTGGTTCCATTCAATGGATGGGTAAGCCCGAATGCGGCGCTTAGAACTGCAAGACTGTCTGTTTATGGATATATTAACGCAAGGTTTTATAATGTAAATTGTGGGTCGGTATACCCGGGGCAAGGTAAAAACCTGCTTTTTGATACTTGCCAGTTTTCCAAAGCATGTGAACCGGATAAACTTATTGACCAATTGATATTTAAGCACACCTCTTTCGTTGATGTGGTAAATGGTGGCGGAGTGAATTTTTTGCAGATGTTTAATTGTACATTCTCCGGACAGTTTAATATTAGTCCACGCTATCTGGATATTGATAATTGCACCTTTGCTTCAACATCATTTGGTTCATCATCAGCATTAGCCTTTTTTGGGCAGAATAAAGGTGTAGAGCATGTGAGGTTAGGAACCAATGTTTGGAATTGCAGTTTACCCGGGCGCTCAGCTTTGATCGCCAATTCAAATAACACCATACTAACTGTAGATACGGTGATTAATAATACATTGGTATTAGTAACTAATGCCCATTGGATTACAGCTACAAATGGCAGGCAGGTTTTGCCTGGCAGCATAGGTTATACCAGTACAAATAAAAGATTTATCGTAAAAAGGGTCTATGCCTATGATGCTAATAATGTGGGCATAGTTGGTGATTTTTCACAAGTACCGGTAGTTGGTGACGTATTTAAATTTATTTATGTAAGACGAATATCTATAGAAGGCAGACAGCATAAAATAGGTGCTAATGCTAATAATTATCAATTGTTTTTGACTGAAGACCTGTTTCCGCAAATTCAATACAGGGAAAATACACCGGCGCATGACCTGAAACGGATCCTGCTTACAGATCAGGACATTACTCAGGGTAACTCAGCCAACGTCAGAAGCGCGTTTGGCTACCCGTGCCGGTTGATTGTAAATGTAATTAAAGCTTACACTGGAACGGATACTAATGCTTTATTGAAACTGGTATCATACACTACCGGGACATTTACACAAACTATTGATCTTAAAACTACCGGAACCCGCATTACAGAGATAGGAAGGCATGCTGGTGGGGTAGGCGCTGATGTACTGGTGGATGTTGACCCCGCATATATGCCAACTTTTAGGTTTTACTGGGCGGGAGTATCTGCAGGCACATTAACAGCTACAGATTCCAGTCAGTTGCCAATTGTTCAGATCTATTTTGAGACCTTTGAATTGATCAGATAGTTTTCGGCTTTAGGCAATCGGGGGTAGCTGAAATTTGCCGGTCTGCTCCGGATTTCGTATCTTTATGTAAATAACGGCCCGCTGCTCTATTATCAGAGTAGCGGGCCGTTTAGTTAAGACCAGATCAAGGCCAAAAAACGATCGTTTGGTATGTAGTTATTTGACAATTAATTATTTAATACTTTTTAAACTTTTCAAAACACCTCAAAATCGTGCTGAAATTTGTTAAAAAGTGTTAAAATCGATGGTTTTGAATCAAATTTCAAGCGTTTTTACCCTGTTTTTACCTCGAAAAGTGTTAAAATTTAAGGTTTAAAAAGTTTTTAAAACGGGTGAGGGGATTTTGAAAATCTAAATCAAAATAAAATATTAATTTAGCGCCACAAAAATAAGATCACTTTGTAGGTGATCGGCAAACGTAATTTTATAAAAATTTAAATCATAGTTGTAGATGATTAGTATTACACTCCCTGACGGATCCGTTCGTCAGTATGACAAAGGAATTACTTCCATGCAGATCGCCCAGTCGATCTCCGAAGGATTAGCACGTAACGTATTAGCCGCCGAAGTTGATGGCCAGGTTTGGGATGCCAGCCGCCCCATTGAACAGGACGCGCACGTTAAATTATTAACCTGGAACGATGCTTCGGGTAAATCGACCTTCTGGCATTCGTCGGCCCACTTAATGGCCGAAGCCCTGGAAGCGTTGTATCCGGGTACCAAATTTGGCATCGGTCCGGCTATCGAAACCGGTTTCTATTATGACGTTGACTTTGGCGACCGTGAATTTTCATCAGACGAGTTTAAACTGATTGAAGATAAGATCATTGAGCTGGCCAAAACCAAAGAAGAATATATCCGAAAACCGGTTAGCAAAGCCGATGCGATTGAATATTTTACCGAAAAGAGTGACGAATACAAGCTTGACCTGATCAAGGATCTGGCCGATGGTTCCATCACTTTTTATACACAAGGCAACTTTACAGACTTGTGCCGCGGCCCGCATATTCCTAATACAGGCTTTATTAAGGCTGTTAAACTGATGAGCGTTGCCGGTGCCTACTGGCGCGGTGATGAAACACGTAAACAGCTTACACGCATTTACGCGGTTACATTCCCTAAAGCCAGCGAGTTAACTGATTACCTGCACATGATCGAAGAAGCTAAAAAGCGTGATCACCGCAAGTTGGGTAAAGAACTGGAACTGTTCACTTTTTCAGAAAAAGTGGGTATGGGCTTGCCATTATGGTTACCAAAAGGTACTGCTTTACGCGAACGCCTGACCAACTTTTTGCAAAAAGCGCAGGTTAGGGCGGGGTATGAGCAGGTAATTACACCACACATCGGGCATAAAAATCTGTATGTAACGTCAGGCCATTACGAAAAATATGGTGCCGATTCATTTCAGCCGATAAAAACACCGCAGGAAGGAGAAGAGTTCTTTTTAAAGCCAATGAACTGCCCGCACCACTGTGAAATATACAAAAGCAAACCACGCTCATACAAGGATTTGCCGGTACGTTTGGCGGAGTTTGGTACTGTTTACCGCTACGAGCAAAGCGGCGAGCTGCATGGCTTAACCCGTGTACGTGGCTTTACACAGGATGACGCGCACTTGTTTTGCCGCCCCGACCAGGTAAAAGAGGAGTTTAAAAAAGTGATCGATCTGGTATTATACGTGTTCAAGGCCCTTGGTTTTGAGAACTATACTGCGCAGGTGTCCTTACGTGATCCGGAAAATAAGGCCAAGTACATCGGTACTGATGAAAATTGGGCTTTGGCTGAGTCGGCTATCATTGAAGCTGCTGATGAAAAAGGTTTGATCACCGTTCAAGAATTAGGAGAAGCGGCTTTTTATGGCCCTAAGCTTGATTTTATGGTAAAAGACGCCCTCGGTCGCAAATGGCAATTGGGTACCATACAGGTTGATTATAACCTTCCGGAACGCTTTGAATTGGAGTATACAGGCAGCGATAATCAAAAACACCGCCCGGTAATGATCCACAGGGCGCCATTTGGTTCATTGGAGCGTTTTATAGCGGTACTGATAGAGCATTGCGCGGGTAATTTCCCGCTTTGGCTATCACCAGAGCAGTTTATTATTTTGCCCATATCAGAAAAATTTGAGGAATATGCAAAAAAACTTTCTGATGTGTTAAAAGATTCCGATATTTGCGGGCTGATTGATTTTAGAGACGAGAAAATAGGGCGTAAGATACGTGATGCTGAAGTCAAAAAGATCCCTTATATGTTGATTGTGGGTGAAAAAGAAGCTGCCGAAGGTCTGGTTTCTGTACGGAAACACGGTCAGGGTGATTTGGGAAGTATGAGCATAGAAGATTTTAAAGAACAAATAACTAAAGAAATAAAAGTATAACTTGGCATTAAACAAACCCTTCAATAGAGGACCAAGGCTTCCTTTTAAGAAAAAAGAAGCTGAACACAACATTAATCAATTCATCAGGGCTCAGGAAGTTCGTCTTGTAGGCGACAACGTTGAGCAGGGAGTTTACTCTTTAAGAGACGCGCTGGCAATTGCCCAGGAGCAGGAGCTTGACCTGGTTGAAATATCTCCAAACGCTGTTCCACCAGTTTGTAAAGTAACGGACTATAACAAGTTTATTTACGAACAAAAGAAAAAGCTGAAAGAGATAAAAAACAATGCCAAGCAAACGGTTATTAAAGAGATCCGTTTCGGACCGAATACCGATGATCATGACTTTGAGTTTAAATTAAAGCATGCCATGAAGTTTTTGGAAGCCGGCGAAAAGGTGAGAGCCTACGTACACTTTAAAGGTCGTGCCATTGTGTATAAAGAGCAGGGTGAAATCTTGTTATTACGTTTTGCACAGGCGTTGGAAGATAATGGTAAAGTAGAACAATTACCAAAGCTCGAAGGAAAAAGGATGTTTTTAACCCTGGCTCCTAAAGCAGTAAAGAAATAAGTAAAACAGCTGATGTGTAAAGTTAAATGCACGGAAGCAACAAAAGGAAAACGTTGAGAAACGTTAATATCTAAAAACAAATAAATAGAGTTATGCCAAAAATGAAAACCAATTCCAGTGCAAAAAAGCGTTTTAAGCTTACTGGAACCGGTAAAATCGCAAGAAAAAATGCATACAAAAGCCACATCTTAACCAAGATGTCGACAAAACGTAAGCGTGCCCTTGGTCACACCAGCTTAGTGTCTGATGCTGACATGGGTAACGTAAAACGTATGCTTTGTATCGGAAAGTAATTCACAAATTTTTTAACCAGGTATTAGAGTTTTAAGTTCTGTTGTAAAGGCAGGCACTCACTACCAAAATCAAACAAGATGCCACGTTCAGTTAACGCAGTAGCGTCGAGAAGACGCAGGAAAAGGATCATGAACCTCGCCAAAGGTTATTGGGGTTCACGTAGCAAGGTTTATACCGTTGCAAAAAACACAGTTGAAAAAGGTTTACAGTACGCTTATCGTGACCGTAAAACCAAAAAAAGAGAGTTCAGAGCTTTATGGATACAGCGTATTAACGCAGGTGCCCGTCAGCACGGAATTTCTTACTCTCAATTAATAGGTAAATTAGCAGCAAAAGAAATCGGTTTAAACCGTAAAGTATTAGCTGATTTAGCGATGAATCATCCTGATGCTTTCAAAGCCGTAATTGATGCAGTAAAATAATATAAGATACTGATTATTAGAATTTTACAAAACAAAAGAGGCCGCAAATCGCGGCCTCTTTTGTTTTGCTGGCAATTAAAGAATGATCACCGTTGGTGTAAACTCTTCACTGTCGTTGTCAATATCCATATACTGTTTAAAGTTTTGTACATCTTTATCAACCATCTTTTTAAATACCGAATTTAGTAACTTAGCCACACCTGTACCCAAACCCCCGGCAGGAGGCTGGTAGCTGATCACGATGTCGACAATAGTACCAGTACCATCCGGCGTATCCTGAAAACGTACTTTGCCCGCGTTATTGATCATCGAATCAGGCAGAGAGCTCCAGCCGATCATCTCATTGGGTTCATCCTTTACAATTTCGGCATGCCAGCTTACCGTTGCCACACCGGCTGGGAGTTTTAAAACCCAATAGGAGTAGGTGGAGTCTATTGTTTCTACACTTTCCAGGTGTTTCATGAACAGGGGTAAGTTGTCCAGCTTACGCCAAAAGTCGTATACCTTGTGCCTGGGTTTATCAACTGTAAATGACGACCTGATATTAATATTAACCGGGTTGGTTGAAAGCTTGCCTATGCGTTTATACAATTCGCAATGACCGGTAATGCCACGACTTAGCAAATAACCACCAGCTCCCAATTTAACAATACTGCTTAACGGACTGGAGAATAGATTTTTAAAGCCAGATAAACCCAATTTTACACCGCCGATGATAGATGTGTATCTTTCAGGCCATTTCAGGTTTACACGGTCATCTCCATAAAGCACAGGGAAATTATCGGTATATTTTACAATTGTAGTTGCCATAGTATTGTTTAAATGATTGTAGAATTTAAACAGTATACCCCAAGCTAAGTTTTTTTTAAATGAAGTTATTTTACCGGAGCGTAATTAAATTTAAATTGAGTTAAATCAGGTTGATACTTTTTGGGCCTTTTCAATTCATACTGATATATAACACGACCCAGGTTTTTTAAAAATGGCAGGCAAACCGTAGTGTATTCATATTTATTATCGTTGTAAACCCCATCCTCATTTGATTGTACCACCGCGGTGAGTAAAAACTCTATATTATTTTTAAAATCAACAATGTAGGCGTTATCAATATCATACCCATAGCTATCACCTACCTTATTAAATATCCTGATGTTAGGCTCAATTACAGCGGTACTGTCGCCACCATAATATAAAAACTTGCAGTATGCCGGGAAATATTCTGGCCGATTGTAGGTTGGTTTTGTATTTTCGGTAGGGAATGTACTCATGTAACGATATATAAAAGCATAATCGGCAGGAGTAAGGTTGTACCGCTGATCTGCTGGAAATGTCAATGGGAAAAGCAATCTTTTTAAAACCTGTTGCTGGTCGGCAATGGAGTATATATTCTTTTCACTCAAATTAAAAGGCTTATTAACCAGGCGGTCACTACTGTCGAGATAGGCCTTACCCATAATCATATTATCCAGGTGCATAGGGTAATTCAAGCTATCATATAGCGCATTTTTATGATAAACTACTTTGTTACCGTTGTAAAAAGTGATAGGGTTAGTGTGCCGGGTAGTTTCGCCTGCATCGCCTACAGAAAGGCGGCCTACAATACGGGTATGATACAATTGGTATTTTTTTAATTTACGATTGATCTCTTCGCGGCCAACAAATTCATATAGGCGATTGAAAGCGTCATTATCACTCACCAGTAATATTTTTTTGATATAATTCTCTATGCTGGGCAATCCATTTGCTGATGAAGTATCGATTTTTACCCTGGTTTGTTTGGTAAAGGCGCTGTCGGTGATCATGACTGATCTCAGGGTTAAACCTTTAATGTGCAATTCATGCAGTTTTTCGAGCGCGAAAATGGCCGTTGGCAGTTTAACTGTGCTTGCAGGATAAAAATAATGTTTGTCATTCAGGCGGTAACTATATGATTTAAAATGGGGTATGTTGTTTTTGTCCCGATCGATCTGTGTATACAATATTTGCACCTCATTTTGGGTAGGATGGTTCAGTATTCCACTAAATAGCTCCGGGTGACCCTGTAAAAGCCCTTTTAAAAAAATGGTATCAGGTTGCTGGGCAAGGCAAGGTGTAACAGTGATTATGAATAACAGAAGCGTAGCGTACAATTTCATTATTATAAATATACAGATTGTTACTTTGTAGTTGTTAATACTTATCCTACTTTTGTTGCGCTTTAGGTTTCTTAATAAAAGAATTAAAAGGGAATACGGTGATGAATCCGTAACTGTCCCGCAGCTGTAAGCTCTTTAACCATTGCCCATTCTTATTGTCACTGTCCTTTAAATGAAAAGGACGGGAAGGCAGGGCAACTTGGGGAGTAAGTCAGAATACCTGCCCAGGCACTTATATTATTCATAGCTTTCGGGGATTGAAGCTTGAATGTGAAATCCCTTTGTCGTGGTTTCTGTTCAAACTTTATGTCGCCCTATTGCAAAGTTGTTGCGAAGGAAAAATGCCAAGAAATACATGTGATTTGAAAATTAGCTTTCAACTTTTATTAGTTGTACTGTCTGGTTTTTTATTGGCTTTACCTAATAGGGTATTAGCCCAGGCTGATACTTCCAAAAAACTGAAAGAGGTGAATGTAAACAGTTTTATCATACCTCAAATACAAACCATTACACCATCTCAGCAGATATCATCAAATGATTTTGTGCGTTACAGTGCATTTAATATCGCCGATGCCATCCGGAACTTTAGTGGTGTTATTTTGAAAGATTATGGTGGCATCGGCGGTTTAAAAACAGTTTCTGTACGAGGGTTGAGCGCCAATCATACAGCAGTTTTATATGATGGGATCCAGATCAACGATGCTGAAAATGGCCAGATTGACCTGAGTAAGTTAAACCTGAACAATGTGCAGCAAATTATATTATACAATGGTCAGCCAACTATTATTTGTATGCCGGCGCGTTCATTTGCCTCCGCAAGTATCCTTGCGGTAAAAACAGTACAACCTTCTTTAAGTGCAAATAAAACGTATCAGTTTACTGCTGGTATAAAAACAGGTTCTTTCGGCTTGGTAAACCCGTATTTACAATGGCAGCAGCGGATCAGTGAGCGTTGGTCGTTTATTATGAACGGTTATCTTGAAAATGCTAACGGACGTTATAAATATAATGCCGGGGGGGGCGGCGGCGATTCCGTGCGTACACGTAACAATGGAGATATTAGCGCTCAGCAAGTAGACGGAGCTTTGTATTGGGCCAAAAGCGATAGTAATAAATTCAATTTGCATATTAATTATTATAATTCCGACCGCGGACTTCCAGGTGCGGTGATCCTCTATAATGCATCAATTTCAAGAAGCCGGCTCTGGAACCGTGATTTTTTTACACAGGCTGGTTATGAGCATATTTGGAGCGATGGCTTTCATTTATTGTTAAATACTAAAGTATCTCAAGGCCAGCTCCACTATCTTGATCCTGATTTTTTAAATGAAGCAGGAAAATTGGATCAGCACTTCAGACAACGGGAGTTTTACCAATCTGCTGCGCTGGCTTATCATCTTACATCTAACTGGGAGATTTCTTATGCTTTGGATTTCGCGGTTAATAATATCAATGCCGATCTTCCAGGTTTTTCGTACCCTACAAGACTTACTTTCCTGAATGTATTAGCCTCTAACATTACCTTAGGAAAATTGAGTTTACAGGGAAGTTTGTTGAATAGTAATATCTCCGAAACAGTGAAAAACGGTCGCCCGGCACCTAAACGAAATATTTATTCGCCTACGCTAATGGCTACTTTGCGACCTTTTCAGAGCCCTAATTTTCAATTGCGGGCTTATTATAAATCTATATTTCGTAACCCAACCTTTAATGACCTGTACTATGGTGGGGTCGGGAATCCCAATTTAAAACCTGAATTTACCAAACAGTTTGATGCGGGTGCAACGTACGGTAAAGCTTTGAATGGCTTTTTAAGCTATATAACCCTTACCGCAGATGCCTATTACAATCATGTAACCAATAAGATCGTGTTTATACCTAAGGACGCTTATAATGGCTCTATACAAAATTTGGGCACGGTTGATATAAAAGGTCTTGACGTTGGTTTAAAAACACAGGCTAAACTCGCAAAAGAATGGAAGGGTTCATTAAGTGTTAATTACTCTTATCAGCAGGCTTTAAATGTTACAGATCCAACATCATCAATATATCTTAACCAGTTACCATATACACCTAAAAATACGGTTTCGCTCAATGCCGGGATCGATCACAATCATTTTGGAGTATATTATAACCAGATAATTTCTGCATCAAGATATTATACCAATGATAATCTTCCGTCTGATTATATCCCAGGCTACTCTACCAGTGATGCCTCTGTTGTTTATCGTTTTTTAATAAAAGGTAAGCCACTGGTAAGCTCTTTCGAGGCTAACAATCTTTTTAATAAAAACTATTTTGTTGTACAAAGCTACCCCATGCCGGGGCGCTCATTCCGATTTTCCCTTCAAATAACTATTTAATTCATCATTATGAAACAAATTAAACTCAGTCCCTTTTTAATGACCATTGCACTTGCTGTATTCCTATCGGCATGTCATAAAGATAAGATCAATCCAAAATCTGATACGCCAACCGCAAGCAGGGCCGGCTTATATGTCTTAAACCAGGGGATCTTTCAGGCAAACAACAGTACTTTAACTTATTATGATTACACCACAAAGCAATTGGTGCCGGATATTTACAGCAGTGTTAATGGAAGCCCATTAGGCGATACGGGTAACGATATAGAAATATACGGTTCAAAAATGTACATCGTTGTTAACTATTCTAACGTAGTTGATATTGTAAATGCCAAAACCAGTAAGCTTATTAAGCAAATTAGCATGGTTAATGCCAGTTTGCCTGCTCCAAACAACGGACGTCAGCCCAGGAGTGTAGCCTTCTATAAAAACAATGCTTTCATCACTTCTTATGATGGTACGGTTGCTGTAATGGACACAGCAACACTAACCATCAGCAAGTACATTACGGTTGGCCACAACCCTGAACAACTGGTAGTGAGCAATGGTAAACTTTATGTGGCGAATAGTGGCGGCCTAAGCTTTGGTAATCCGGATAAAACGGTATCCGTGATAGACCTGAATACCTTAACAGAAACCAAAAAAATAACAGTTTTGCCAAACCCGGTAAGTATTGCTGCCGATGACTACGGACACGTTTATGTGCTTTCATTAGGTATCACTGATTACAGCGGTACGCCACCAACGATTGTTGCGCCTCCGGGAATGACAATTATTGATAACAAAACAGATGTAGCTATTTCGCAAACTAATTTAAGTTTGGGTTATAATATCCCTATGGCTGTACTTGGCGATTTTGTATATTATGTTACTGCTGATAATAAAATTGCCGTATATAATGCTAAAACGCAATCAGCTGCGCAGGCTAATTTTATTACGGATGGTACCGTGATCACCAGCCCTTTCGCAATTGCTACGGATTCCCTTACAGGCGAAGTATTTGTTACAGATGCTAAAGATTATTCGTCTAACGGTACTTTATACGCCTTTGATAAAAACGGCAAAAAGGAATATTCCATAACCACAGGTATTAGTCCGGGTAAAGTTGCGTTTGTTAACAAGTAAGTATTTATATTTATACAGAATATTAACTATTTTTACGGCATAAATTTGAATCATGAACTCAAAAGATAATACAACCCGCAATATCGTATTGATACTGATGATTGTGGTTACAGCCACCTTCAGACTGCTGGCTTTTAAATATAAGGAACTGAGTAATTTTAACCCGGTAGGGGCTATCGCCATATTTGGAGGTGTATATTTTGCTGACAAATGGAAAAGCTACGTTACTGTAATGCTTGCCTTATTTGCTACAGATATTATCTTAAATTACTTGTACTTTAATAAATTAACTTTATGGTATAGTGGTGCACAGTGGACTTATTTAGCTTTTATTTTAATGATCCTTGTTGGTAGCCTGATCAAAAAAGTAAATGTATTGAACGTGGTTTTAGCTTCGATAGCTTCGGTATTGATCCATTGGTTGCTGACTGATTTACCAGGTACATTATATCCGCACACTTTAGCCGGTTATGGAACATCACTGGTTAACGCTATTCCGTTTGAAAAGAACATGGTACTTGGTAATTTAGTATTTGGCTTTATTTTATTTGGTGGCTTTGAGCTGGCTAAAACCAAGTACACCTTTTTACGCACAAAAAAACAACTGGCACTTTAAGCTTAATAACTAATACAGAAAAGCGATTTGCCACCGGGCAGGTCGCTTTTTTTTGTGGATATTAATTTTAAATACCTATGAAGAAACTGGTAGTGCTAACAGGGGCTGGCATCAGCGCTGAGAGCGGTTTAAAGACCTTCAGAGACAGCGACGGGCTGTGGGAAGGTTACAATATAGAAGACGTGGCAACGCCCGGGGCCTGGCAGCGTAACCCGGCTAGGGTACAGCAGTTCTATAACGAGCGCCGCAAATCGGTACTGGAAGCCAAACCCAATGCTGCTCATTATGCCCTGGCACAGCTCGAAGAAAAATATCAGGTCACCGTCATCACCCAAAATATTGATGATCTGCACGAACGGGCCGGTTCAAGTAATGTAATGCACCTGCATGGTATAATTACCCGCTCACAGTCAAGTATCGATCCTGAGCTTACTTACCCCATTGATGGCTGGGAGATCAGGATGGAGGAGGTTTGTGAATTAGGCTCGCCACTAAGAGCTCATGTGGTTTGGTTTGGTGAAGATGTACCTATGATAGGTCCTGCGGCGCGTATTTGTGCCGATGCTGACATTTTTATGCTTGTAGGTTCATCTTTGGCGGTATACCCCGCGGCCGGACTGATCAGTTATGTTAGACCAGAGATCCCAAGATATATTATTGACCCTAAGATACCGGATGTTAATGTCCGCGGTCAGCTGATAAAAATACAAGAGAAGGCTACTGTTGGTGTACCTGCTTTGGTTGATCAGCTTCTGAAAAAACAGTAATTAAGAAGTTTTGCAAACCATCGGGGTTAAAGCTTTGTAGAAGAAGATCAATTTTAATATCAGTGCCGTAAGTACTGCACACGGGTTGCATACCTACGGCATGCGAAATACTTATTCTTTGTTTGCTACAAAGCTTTTACTCCTACGGAGTAGTAAACCTTTAATGACATTGCTGGTGTGAACTGTAAAATTTTGAAATAATAGTTTAAACTCGCGGGTCTTTTTTAAAATCACTAATTCAATAAATCACTAACTCGCTAATTAATGAAAAAATGCATATTTAATTGGAGCGGGGGCAAAGACAGCGCCTTAGCACTATACCATTGCCTGCAAAATCCCGATCTGCAGATCAAATACCTGGTTACCACCATCAATGACGCCGCCGACAGGATATCTATGCACGGTGTGCGTACAGAGCTATTGATCAAACAGGCCGGAAGTATCGGCATTCCACTCTACCAGATTCGCTTGCCTGAAATGTCGGGTATGCAGGAGTATGACGAAGTAATGCATCGCCACTTGACGCACTTTAAGAACGAAGGTATCACCCATGCCATTTTTGGTGATATATTTTTGGAGGACCTGAAAGCTTACCGCGACGCCCGCCTGAGCGAGGTAGGGATAGAGGGAATATACCCCTTATGGAAACGCGATACCAGTGAATTGATCAATGAATTTTTAACTCTTGGTTTTGGCACTGTGATCGCCTGTACCCAGGAACGTCTGGAACGTATAGTAGGGAAGGAGATCAGTAGGGAACTGACAGATGCACTACCCGATGATGTAGATGTTTGCGGCGAGAACGGCGAGTTCCATACTTTCACTTTTAAAGGTCCAATTTTTAAAGATCCTATACCTTACAAAACAGGAGTGAAGATTTTTAAGGAATACAAAGCACCTCAAAATGCCAATGATTCCTGTGTTTCGCCAGCAGATCAAAAGCGTTCCGGATTTTGGTATTGCGACCTTATTTTGGCATAACTTCTCATTTATTTGGCAAAATAGCTCACAAAATATAATTTTTTTAATATATATAACTAATTATACAACAGTTACTTATTTATAAAATATAAAGTAATTATCCAATTAGATAGAAATAATGAGTTGTTTTTGCCCTGAATTGGTCTATTTTGCAGAATAAAATTCTGTATTTAAACTAATTTTAAATTAAGTATCTGTAATTTAGGTTCTTATGTGTTATTTGATTAGTAGTTATATCGGTAATAAGACTCTTTGAAATCTTTTCGCATTTCGGTGAAGCGGGCACCCACCGTTTTTAAAAACTCTTCATCAAGCAATTCAAAAACGCTGTTCACCCCATCGGTCAGATCCATTTCGGGAATCTTGAAACTCTGCTCCAGAGCTCCCTGCTCTATCTTCACAATAAACTTTTGGTTCATGTTCAGGATGGATATTTTAAAATCTGGGTGCGGTAGTTCGGCGATAATCCTCATGGTATTTAATTAGTGAATTAGTGATTTATTGAATTAATGAATTATAATGAGCAAAGATCATTTGAGCAAGGAGCACAAAGATCTTGGATTGAAATGTTTTCGATATTTGCTCTTTATTGCTACTCTTTAAATCCTTGCTCCTTGTTCTCAAGATCCTTATTCCTAAAGTCCTTGTTCTTTGCTCCAAAATCTCCCAAAGGATCTTTTCCATGGAGTGATCCGAAACTTTCCAGTATTTTAAACCGGGCAAAAAGTTCTTCGCTGTACCAGTTCTCGCTCCGGGTTAGTTTGATCACTTCGGCATGTTCACGGCTTTTGTAAGCAAAAGCTTTTACATCATCCAGGCTTTGCCAAACCGAAAAGGTGGCCTGCCGGTAAACCGGTGCCTCGCCTATACCAAATGACGTAATATAACCCGGCGCATTGGCCATCAGATTGGCTACCTCATCCACATGCGACCAAAAGTTTTTCAACCTGCTTATCCTGATCGTGGCTCGGGTAAGCACAGCTATTGGGCCGGTATGGTCTTTTACTTCCGGGTTACCAAAAGGTTCCTTGCCATCCCATTTACCATGGCTTTGCAAAGGCTCACAGAGCACTGTCCAGCCTTGATGGCCCAATATCTTCCACCAGTTGGCAACAAAAGAACCGGTCTGGAAACGGTCGAAATCTTCCCGGCTATCCCAGCAGGCCAACAGGCCCCATTGTTGCCAGTCGGGTTGAAGATCAAAAGTGCCGTTATGACCAGAGCCCAGCAGTTTATAATAACTGCAGCCTTTTTGCAGCCACATAGGCAGGCGGTGTATGGCCATGGCCAACAATGCAAAAGGGACAAAAAGTTTCCGGTATCGAACAATGGTAAGGCTAACGATCATGTTTTGCGAAATAAAACATTAATTGTAAAACCCAGGCCAAAAAACTTTTTAAACCTTAAATTTTAACACTTTTCTGATCAAAAACAGAATAAAAATGGGTCGGAATTCATTCATAACTACCGGTTTTAACACTTTTTAACAAATTCTAACGTGGTTTTAGTGTGTTTTGAAAAGTTTAAAAAGTATTCTCCACCCTCTTTGCCGCAAAGCGGGAGAGGGTCGCCCAGCGAAGCTTAGGCGGGGTGAGTCAATGCCATGCAGATCACGCCTTTATCCAATCCTGCCTAAATATGATACCAGCTTGATGCACTTTCTGCCACACATTGCTATTTTTGTATCATGGCAGAGGATTTAAACATCACCACATCAACCGACAAAACCGAACAATACACTACGCTTATTCCGCAGATAGAGGCCTTGCTTTATGGAGAGCCCGACCTGGTGGCTAACCTGGCTAATGTGGCCGCGGCTTTAAAGGAGCAGTTTAAATGGTTTTGGGTAGGATTTTACCTGGTTAAAAATAATGAGCTGGTTTTAGGTCCGTTCCAGGGGCCTGTTGCCTGTACCCGCATAGGTTTGGGCAAAGGTGTTTGCGGCGCGGCATGGCAGCAGGCCAAAACGTTGGTAGTGCCCGATGTGGAAGCTTTTCCCGGACATATCGCCTGTAGCTCACTTTCTCAATCGGAAATTGTAGTGCCGGTATTTCATAATGGAGAAGTGGTTGCTGTTTTGGATGTAGACAGCGAATTGCTGGATCAGTTTGACGAAACCGACGCACAGTACCTGGAGCAAATTGTAAAGCTGCTGAACTTTGCATGAGCAGGATCTATCTGATAGCCGGCCTGGGTGCTGATACCCGGGTTTATAACAATATCGACCTGCATGATCACGAGGTAATACCTGTCGGCTGGATAGAGCCACATGAAGCAGATACTTTAAGTATCTATGCACAAAAGCTTATTCATCAATATAATATACAATCGAATTCTGTCATCATGGGCAATTCCTTAGGTGGCATGATCGCCGTAGAAATGGCTAAACAGATCCCCGTAAAAAAAGTAATCCTGATATCAAGTATTAAAATCAGCAGTGAAGCTCCCTGGTATTTTAACTTCTTTCGAGCCTTGCCTGTTTATAAGATGATCCCCGGAAAGTGGTTCACCTCCCTGGGTTTCATGATCAAGCCTTTATTTGGACACATGAGTGCCGAAGATGCCTGGTTGTTTAGTGATATGCTGAAAAACTCATCACCTACTTTTGTGAAATGGGCCATGGGTGCGGTATTGCACTGGAAAAACGATATTATTCCGCCCAATCTTTTTCATATCACCGGCGATAAGGATCTGGTGTTCTCTTTTAAGCGCATTCCTGATGCTACAATAGTTAAAGGCGGTACCCACATCATGATATTTGATAAGGCGAAGGAGATCAATAAACTATTAAAAAACATCTTGAAAAAATGAAGTTACCCGAAACGTTTTATCTGGGTACCGATGTGGTAGCTATCAGCAAAAGTTTATTAGGCAAGTATTTGTTTACCTGTATAGATGGTGTAACTACCGGTGGTTATATTGTTGAAACAGAAGCTTATAATGGCGCTATGGATAAGGCGGCGCACTCTTATGGTAACCGCATAACCCCACGTACCAAAACCATGTTTATGCAGGGTGGTATCGCTTACGTGTACCTGTGTTATGGCATCCACGAAATGTTCAATATCGTGACCTCAACAGAAGGGCATGCCCAGGCTATTCTGATCAGGGCCATTCACCCAACTGAAGGGATTGAAGCCATGCAGGTACGGCGCAATATGGTGGTACTTAAACCAGCCATCACTGCCGGCCCAGGTTCCGTAGCCAAAGCCCTGGGTATATCCCGAAATATCAATGCCATCAGTTTGCAAAGCGATACCCTCTGGCTGGAGGACCGTGGACTAAATTTTACTGACGAACAAATAACCATAGGTCCGCGGATAGGGGTAGCTTATGCCGGCGAAGATGCATTACTGCCTTATCGTTTTTATGTGAAGGGCGATATTTATGTGAGTAAGCCAAATAAGTGAGTGATGAGTGGTGAGTAGTGAGTAGTGAGTGAAACAGCGCTGTCTGAAGTCTCTGACTTCAGACGACTATGCCTGTAGTCTTCAGACTACAGAAAGCGGCCGGTAGTTGAAAACTACCGGCATAATGATTCGAAGTCGGAGACTTCGAACAGCGCGTTTTTTGCTAAATTGGTTCATATTTTCACTCACTAATCACTACTCACCACTCACTAATTAATTATCTTTGGCCGATGAACTATCAGAACAGTTTAACATTTGCTTTGGAGCGGGATGGGCTTGATCCGCTAAAGAATTTCAGGAGCCGTTTTCTAATTCCGCAGCATCAGGGTGCCGACGCAGTTTATTTATGTGGCAATTCTTTAGGTCTGCAGCCGGCTTCGGCAGGGAAATATATAGCCGATCAGTTGAGTACATGGCAAAATCTCGCGGTAGAGGGTTGGTTCCAGGGTGATGATCCCTGGCTTAGCTATCACAAACAGCTTTTGCCATCCATAGCCCGCATTGTTGGCGCGCAGGAAAATGAAGTAACAGTGATGAACTCACTTACAGTAAATCTTCACTTACTGATGGTAAGTTTCTATAAACCAAATCATAAACGATTTAAAATTATCATGGAAGGAGGGGCTTTCCCTTCAGATCAGTACGCGATGGAAAGCCAGGCGCGTTTCCATGGCTTTGATCCAAAGGAGGCAATCATCGAGATCTTTCCACGGGAAGGCGAGCTTACTTTACGCACCGAAGATATCATCCAAACCATTAATGAACATGCGGATGAACTGGCGCTGGTGATGTTTGCCGGTATTAATTATTATACCGGACAGCTGTTTGATATGGAAGCTATTGCTGCTGCGGCTCATAAAGCTGGCGCCTACGTCGGTTTTGATCTGGCACATGCTGCTGGTAACGTTCCATTAAAATTGCACGACTGGGGCGCTGATTTTGCCTGCTGGTGTTCGTATAAATACATGAACTCAGGTCCTGGTGGCATTAGTGGTGTATTTGTGCACGAAAAGCATTTTGATAACCAGGAATTAGACCGCTTTGCAGGCTGGTGGGGTTACCGGGAAGATAAGCGCTTTTTGATGGCGCCGGGCTTCGATGCGGCTAAAGGTGCCGATGGCTGGCAGGTAAGCACGAGTCCTATATTGCTCCTGGCTTTATTTAAGGCTTCTATGGTTATTTTCGATGATGCGGGCGGTGTTGGTATTCTTCGAGAGAAAAGCGTGGCTTTAACGGGCTATATGGAGTTTTTGATAAATGGGTTGAATAAGGCGCAGGGCGAGGAGGTATTTAAGATCATTACGCCTGCTAATCCGCAGCAACGGGGTTGCCAGCTATCAGTAGTTTGTAAGCGGGATGCTAAGGCTGTATTTCAATACCTGGCAGATAACGGCGTAATAGGCGACTGGCGCGAACCCGATGTGATCAGGCTGAGTCCGGTGCCACTTTACAATAGTTTTCAGGATGTTTACCAGGCTGTACAGCAAATGGCCGCTGCGATAAAATAATAAAAATAAAAAATGTCATTTCGAACGAACGGTGATGGGTAGTGAAAGAGGGTGAGGAGAAATCTTTTACGCCCTGTAAAGTTCGCATGGATAATCGCAGAAGATTTCTCCTTGTTCCTCGTTCGAAATGACAGGTTGACGATATTAAAAAAATAACAAAACATGGTTTACTATAATCCCAAAGAGTGGTTCTCTTTTATTTTCAAGATCAATAAGGCCGATACCATGCGGGAATTATTTCCGCTGATGATTGCGGTAGGAGCGTATGCGGGTGTGGTGACCTACTTTTTGATAGATTTCTGGCATTTACCCGATACCAGTCTGCTCCGGAAGGTAAACTTTATTCACCAAACCATTGGCTTTGTGTTTTCGTTATTGCTGGCTTTTCGCATCAACTCGGCGTATGACCGCTGGTGGGAAGGCCGCAAGATCTGGGGGAGCCTCACCAACAATAGCCGCAACCTGGCCATTAAACTGAAACACCTGGTTGGCGAACATGACGCGGCGTTTTTTAACTATACCATACCGCTTTACGCACGTTCGCTCCGGGATCATTTAAGGGATAAATACGTACCCGAGGAATCTGAATTTATTGCCATCGATCCGCAAAAACATGTGCCTAACCAGGTAGCCTCTGCTATTATCGAAAACGTGTACAAGCTTAATAAAAGCGGTGTAATTAACCCGGAGCAATTGTTTAGCATTACGGCAGAAATAACTTCATTTACAGATATTTGTGGTGGTTGTGAACGGATCAAAAAAACACCTATTCCTTTTTCTTATAATGTGTTTATCAAGAAGTTCATCTTTACCTATATCATGACTTTGCCCTTTACCTGGGCCTTTGATCTAAAGTATTTTATTATACCCGTGATTGCTTTTGTATTGTTTGTTTTTGCCAGTATTGAACTATTGGCCGAAGAGATTGAAGACCCCTTTGGCTATGACGCGAACGACCTGCCGCTCGACAATATCTGCGAGAATATTGAGAAGCATGTGGGGGAGATATTGACTTAACTGGGTATGTTCAAGGTGGCTTACGACCCGATATATGCCCATCCACTTCCGGAAGGGCACCGTTTCCCGATGCTGAAGTACGAGCTGATCCCGGCGCAATTGCTGCATGAAGGCGTGATCAGCCGTGAAAACCTGTTTTCGCCTGATATGCTGACGGAGGATATCATCCTGCAAACCCATGATCAGGATTACTGGCACCAACTACGCGACCTGACCTTGCCGCTAAAAGAGCAGCGCCGCATTGGTTTTCCATTATCCGCCCGGTTAGTAGAGCGTGAGATCAGGATAGCTAAGGGGACTATTGATGGATGCAGGTTTGCTTTTGATGATCGCATCGCTTTTAATGTGGCCGGTGGCACACATCATGCAGGCAGTAATTGGGGCGAGGGTTTTTGCCTGTTAAACGATCAGGCTATTGCAGCTAACTGGTTATTGAATAATAATTTAGCTCGATCTATCTTAATTATTGATTTAGATGTACATCAGGGAAACGGCACCGCCCAGATTTTTGAAAAGGAACCCCGGGTATTTACTTTCTCGATGCATGGCGCCAATAATTTCCCGTATCGTAAGGAAACATCTAATTTGGATATCCCGCTGGGAGATGGGATTGAGGGTGATGAATATTTGGATATTTTGTACAATACCCTACCCGGCTTGATCCAGCATCAAAAGCCCGATTTTATATTTTACCTGTCGGGTGTGGATATCCTGGCAACCGACAAACTGGGTAAGCTGGCCCTGAGCAAAGAAGCCTGCAAAGACCGCGATAAATTTGTGTTTGAACAA
Source organism: Mucilaginibacter sp. RCC_168 (assembly GCF_041355315.1). Classification (NCBI taxonomy): domain Bacteria; kingdom Pseudomonadati; phylum Bacteroidota; class Sphingobacteriia; order Sphingobacteriales; family Sphingobacteriaceae; genus Mucilaginibacter; species Mucilaginibacter sp. RCC_168. The sequence continues at coordinate 181,056 of NZ_JBFUPN010000013.1, read as the reverse complement.
TGTATTGCCAATAACCTGCCGGTGCAGGTAAGCATGGGTGGTGGTTATTCGCCCCAGATCAAAGATATTGTGGAAGCGCATTGCAATACTTTTAAAATAGCAGCTGATCTGTATTTCTGATAGACAAAAATTATGAGATTGTCATTTCGACCGGAGGGAGAAATCTTTTGCGCGCGATAGGTTCGAAGCAGAAGATCTCTCCTCGTGCCTCGTTCGAGATGACAATTTTGTTTTATCGTTTGATTTCCAAAAAGAAGGTTGTCATGCTGAACGAAGTGAAGCATCTTCTTCTTCAAGGATCTCGAAGAAGATCCTTCGTTCCTAAGGATGACAAAGTAGCTATTACTTCATTTAATCCTTCGCCAGTATCGGTATGGTATTGTCCCGGCGATGCTTTTTACTGATGATGTTAAAACGGATAAACAGCAATACCGAGGCTGTTGCCAATCCCAAAGTTAAACCATACCACACGCCATTAACCCCCAGGTTAAGCCTGATCCCCAATAAATAGCCCATCGGTAAACCTACTACCCAGTAGGCCAGAAAAGTAAAAATGGTAGGGATGTTTACATCGCCCATGCCACGTAATATACCGAGGCCAACCACCTGCGCGCCATCAAATAATTGAAAGAATGCTGCTATGATAAGTAATTGTGCTGCAATATCAATAACAGCCTGATCAGAAGTGATTATCCATGGTAACAGATGCCTGCCAAAGGTAAATATGAGGGCGGTGACCGACATAAAGGCCAGCACAATGTGATAGTTGGATATGGCAGATAATCGGAGATTTTGATAATGCCCGGCGCCAAAATAGTTACCCGATTTAATGGCCGCCCCGGCAGATATGCCGCTGGCCATCATGTAGGTCATAGCCGCCAGACTGATAGCAACCTGGTGCGCGGCCTGCTGATCGAGCCCTATAACGCCTACCAAAATAGCGGCACCGCCAAAAGCGCTTACTTCAAAGGTATATTGCAAGGCCACCGGCGCACCTATCTTCATGATCTGGATTCCCCGCAAGCGATCTATATTTTTAATAGCAAAACTTTTCAGGTACTGCTTAAATATAGGCGACCTTAAAACGTATATGGCCATCACAATAGCCATCACACAACGGTCTATCAAAGTACTGTAACCAACACCTTTGATCCCCATAGGGTGAACACCGAATAAGCCTTTTACAAAAATCACCCCAAGGCAAATATTGAGCAAATTGCCCCATATAGAAATGAGCATGGCCTGTTTGGTAAAACCCAGGCCCTCGGCAAATTGCTTAAAGGTGTTGAATATCAGCAATGGGATGAGTGATAAACTAAGCAGCAGTAAATAAGGCTTAGCCTCAGTTACCACCTGCGGCGATTGATCCAAATGACCGATGAGCAGCATGGTACCAAAGTAGATACCGGCGAACAACAGGATACCGCTCAGCATATTTAAAAACAAACTGTTGGAAAGCAGCAGACCACATTCTTTGAAATTTCCGCGACCATTATTTTGCGCGATGAGTGGTGTTAAACCATAAGAGATACCCATACCGATAACCAGCGGAGTCATGAAAAGACTGTTCACCAGCGATACCGCGGCCAAAGAAACCGTACCTGCAAAATGGCCCACAATAATAGAATCGGACATTTGAACCAGTGTATGCCCCAACTGTGATATCACTACAGGGATAGCCAGTTTAAGGCTTTCGCCATAATAAGGTTTGTATTTCAGGAAAATGCTTTTCATTTACAGGAATATTAGTATCAAGTAGTTAGTATCAAGTATCAAGATTTCCGCATCTATTTCAGAATGCAATAGTAGTCGTGATACTTGATACTAACTACTTGATACTACAGTATAAAACTCTTCTTTTTCGGTGGTATTAATACGGATAAGTCCCGATAATATTAAGTCGACCAGGATGCGTTGCGCCCGTCGTCGGCCTATCTTTAACAGTTCGGCACACTCTTTAATAGTGATGCGGGTATGCTGCTCCAGGTATTGTAAAAGCGATTTTTCATTTTCAGAGTATTCAATCAACACGCCTTCGTCACTTGATGACCGTTTAAGCACTTCCAGCACAATTTTACTGGCTAATACGCTTTTGTCCTTTACCCTTACGTAGGCCCACCATTTACCATCTTCGGCCAGGGCATAGTGTGGTTTCAGATCGCTTGCGGGGGTATCCACAACCAATACCAGTTTATCGTCTACGTAAACTTCATCAAATATGGGCTCCAAAGCCGGGCGTGCAAACATATGAGCGGCTTTGGTGATCATATAACGTTCTTCGTCTTCAGATTTTACACCTTTAATAGTTCCGTCATCGGCAACGCCTATTAATAGTTTGCCGCCTTTGTTGTTGGCAAAGGCTACCATGGTACGGGCAATTTTTTCGCAGCTGGTTATTGTTTTTTTAAAGTCGAGTGTTACACCTTCACCCTCAAATATCAATTTTTTGATATGGTTCATGTTAGCGTTGTTATCCTGTCTGTTAAACTGATTACTGAGGTTTAATATAGGGGGTAAATATTTCCATCCATCTTTCCGGACGGGTTATTTCTGTAAATCCAAACTGGCTGTATAGGCCATGTGCATCGGCGGTGGCTAATGACCATCTTCTCAGTCCTTGCAGATCGGGGTGTTTAACAATGGTTTGCACCAGCCATTTGGATAGCCCTTTTTGACGGAAGTCGGGTAAAATAAATACATCGCACAGGTAAGCAAAGGTAGCATTGTCGGTAACTACGCGTGCAAACCCAGCCTGAACGTCTTGCTGATAAACACCAAAGCACATAGAATTGGCAATACCCTTTTCTAACACATCGCGACGGATGCCTTGTGCCCAATAGGAGTCGTCGTTCAGGTAATTATAGATCACATCAACGTTAAGTAAGCTTTTATCGGTAGATATCTGGAAGCCTTTTTTAATAAAGACCTCATCGTTCATATATGTAGTCATTAGGATAGAATTATGAATTAGTACTTATAAAATTTAAATTGCGTAAATACACCTCTATCGTTACAGATACGCACATTTCACCATCTTTATTATAAATATCAATGGGATGGTGTACCATATATTTGCCCTCGGTGTTTAACAGCATTTCTGCATGTTCGATCTCCGCGTCAGTTAAAGTGATCGTAAAATAAAGATCTGATGAACCCGGTTTTAAGTAATGTATAGTTGATGATTTTGACCATACCTTTAATTTATACCCCTTTTGAATAAGCAGCTGGTGAAACAATACCGGGTAAAACGGATCGGCGGCCGAAAAAATGGTGCCACCGAAAATGGCGTTGTTGTAATTTTTATTCAGAATGCTCTTGATGATCTTTACCTGAACACCTTTAAAGCCTTTATCAAATTTAACCACCCAGATACGCTGAAATAAAAGGGGAGGGTAGAAACGCATCGCCCACTTTAACATTCGTTCAGATACTACCATAGCCCTTAAATATCTGAAATTTATAAGAAATTAAAGCATTTGTTATGTAAAAATCAGGCAGGTGCTTAACCTTTTGGTTGCCAGATAAATTTTTAACTTAAACAATATCGTTGCTGTATGGTTAATAATATAATCAAAATAAAATTGACAATTCATTCAAATACAGACAACTATGAAAAAACAGATTTTAAGTATAGCGCTTGTCGCCACATTGATAGGTGCAATAGCAGCGGGCTGCAGTTCTTCAAAAACAACCAGTGGATCAGATAGCACCAGTACCGATACCTCAAAAATGGCAACACCGGCCTCAACAACTGATACGGCTAAAACTGATACCACAAAAAAGGATACCACAACAAAACCTGTTCATTAATTTAGAGTGAAAGACACGGCCTCCGGATGAATTATTCATCCGGAGGCCGTGTCTTTTTAAAAGGCGCTTTTAATAACACCACCGTCGGCCCTTAACAAGGCCCCGTTAGTTGCTGATGATAGCGGACTTGCTATATAAGTAACCAGGTTGGCTATCTCATCAGTTGATGTAAAGCGTTGAATGATGGATGTACCGCGCATGCTTTGGAAAAATTCCTTTTCCATTTCACCTGCCGTCAGTTTTTTCTCAGCCGCAAGCTTATCAATAAAACCGCCAACGCCTTCAGAACGGGTAGGGCCCGGTAAAATAGAATTTACGGTTACATGGCTGCCTTTGGTCAGCTCGGCCAAACCTCGCGCTATGGCTACCTGTGCCGTTTTGGTCATGCCATAATGGATCATTTCTTCGGGAATCTGTATGGCCGATTCACTGGAGATGAAAATAATACGTCCCCAGTTTTTTTGCAGCATCTTGTCAAAATAAGCCCTGGAAAACCGAACGCCGCTCAATACGTTCACTTCGTAAAATTTGAGCCAGTCTTCGTCGGTAATATCTTTAAATGCTTTGGGCTCAAAAATGGCTACGTTGTTGATCAGGATATCAACTTCGGGTAATTTGCTAATGATTTGATCGATATCGCCCTTGTTGGCCATATCGCCGGTCAGTCCGTAAATATCATTGTTACCGGTGTCTTTTTTAATCTGGTCTACAGCGGCTTTAACACGCTCATCGGTGCGACCATTTACATATACTTTTACGCTTTCGGCGGCTAATGATTTAGCTATGGCATAACCAATGCCTGCAGTTGAGCCGGTTACCAAGGCCACTTTATTTTTCAGTTGAAGATCCATGTTTTTATATAGTTAAATTGATGTTTAAAAATACCCAATGTTTTGTCAGCATATATCATTACAAACAAAAGATGGAATGGTGCTGACAAAATGGAATTTTAAACTGTGACAATGCGATTATAATAAATAATACCAATCGGTATATTTTTGTCTTAACGATCACCTGTTGATCTATAAAAATAAAACTAACATGAAAGCAATTCAATTTAAAGAATACGGAGCATATGAAACCCTGAAAATAGTTAACCTTGATATCCCGGAATTAAAAGAAGGACAGTTACTGGTTAAAATAAATGTAGCCGCGGTGAACCCGGTTGATAATACCATTAGGAAAGGGTTAATACCACAGGCTAAAAAGCTACCCATGATTTTGGGAAATGAAGCTGCCGGTGTGATTGTAAAAGGTGACAGCGAATTTCCGGAGGGCGCAAGAGTTATAATTTCGCCCTTTTCACCCGATGGTTCTATCAGGGGTATCAACAACGACGGAACCTGGCAGGAATACCTGGCCTTATACCCGCAGGAAGTACTTAAAACGCCGGATAATGTATCTGACGAGGAAGCCGCCGCATTCCCTGTAGCATTTTTCTCGGCGCAGGCCAGCTTAAATAAAGGCGATTTTACCAACAGCAAAAGTGTATTGGCATTAGGAGCGGGTGGCGCTGTTGGTAATGCCGCTATTCAATTGGCATTAGCTTATGGCTCGCCTTTAGTGATCACCACAGCAGGCTCAACCCAAAAAGCTGAAGCTGCCAGGGCTGCAGGTATTGAAAATGTTATGGATCTGTCCAAAGAAACCATCGGCGAAGGAGTATTAAGAATAACAGAAGGAAAAGGGGTTGACCTGGTGATTGACAGTATCGGCGGCAATTTAACCGGGGAGGCACTTCATTCCCTGGCCCGCAATGGCATATTGGTTACCATCGGCTACTCAGCTGGTACACAATTTACAGCCAACGTAACTGATTTTGTATGGAAGGGTTTACAAATGCGGGGGCAAAGTCTTTCCGGATGGTTCAACGCCGAAGAGCAGAAGCAAATATGGGATCAATTGCTGCCATTGCTGGCCGGTGAGAAAATAGAACCCATCGTAGCCAAAGTATTTGATGTCGCCGATGTGGCCGAAGCACAGCGTTATTTAATAGAAGACAGACCTTTTGGTAAAGTATTGCTGAAGTTTTAAGAAGAACTTGTTAGTCAAATAACAAGGTGTTTTGATAGAGGAGGGGAGAGCTTTATTGATGTAGAGCTGCTCCCCTTTATTATTCGAACTTCTGCTAAAGACCGTATTTCGGGAGCCGGCTTCAGACTGAATCCGATTCGGGCATCGCCTCCAGGTATTCATTGATATAGGCCTTAGCCCTTTCTCATTCCTTTATGATCATTCCGTCCTTAAACTCTTTATAGGGTTAACGACAGCTGCTTTTATCGATTCATAGCTAACCGTAAGCCAGGCAATGACCAGCGCCGATACTGACGCTATTACGAATATGAGCCAGCCCACATGGATATGATAGGCAAAGCCGGCAAGCCAGGTGTTCACAGCGTACCAGGAAAGCGGTATGGCTATAACAATAGCAATAAGGATGAGCCGAGTAATTCCAGAGGCTAATAAATAAACAAGGCTCGATACCGATGCACCCAGCACTTTGCGCACACCAATTTCCTTGGTACGCTGCTCGGCCATAAAGGCAGATAAGCCATATAAACCCAGGCAGGAGATAAAAATACCGAGCACGGCAAAAAGGTTAAAAATTTTGCCCATCTGTTGTTCTCCTTTATAAAGATTAGCCAGATCCTGGTCAAGAAAATCAAATTTGAAGGGGTAGGCCGGGTTGAGCTCCTGGCTTATGGTTGATAGTGCCTGTATAGTGGCTTTGGTTTTACCGGGTAATGTTCTTACCATTACAAAACCACCTATCTTATTAAAGGGCATTACCAATGGTTCTATGGCTTGCTGAACCGGTTTAAAATTAAAGTCCTTCACTACACCAATAATAGTCCCCTTGTTACCCCAAACCGCTATGGTTTTACCTACTGCCGTGTTGGCCTTTAAACCCATAACGCTCAGCATTTTTTCGTTAACCATGTAATTATTTGAATCCGCTTTAAATGTTCTTGAAAAACTTCGGCCCGCTACCAACTTCATTCTGAATGCGTGCGTAAAATCCTCATCGACAGCCATTACCGGGATTGTTGTTTGCGAGCGGGGATCTTTGCCATCCCACTGAACATTAAAAGTCCAGCCCCCCAGGTTGGTAGGCAGGTCGGTAATTATGGAAAAATCGCTGGTAAGTGGGTTTCCTTTTAACTCATTTTTTAAAGCCTGCTGTTTGCCCCACATATCCCCTGTCATCGGCATGTACAAGAGATTAGCCTTATCAAAGCCGGGGTTCCTGTCTCTAATAAATTTAAGCTGATTGTAGATCACCACTGTGCCTACCAGCAATACAATGGAGACCATGAATTGAATTACCACCAAAGCATTGCGGAACAGTAAATTGCCACCCATTGATTTTACATTGCCTTTAAGCACTTTAACCGGGTTAAAGCTTGAAAGGAATAGGGCAGGATAGCTGCCGGAGATGAGGCCGGTTAACATGGCAATACCCAAAAGGCTTAACCATAACTTCGCATCCGATACATCGATAGCGAGTTTCCTGTTGGCCAGTTCATTGAATACCGGCAGGAATAAAATAACAATGCCGACCGCGAGCATTAATGATAGAAAAGAAATAAATACCGACTCGCTTAAAAACTGGAAGATCAACTGCCCCCGCACAGCGCCTGCTACTTTGCGTAAGCCAATTTCCTTAGCTCTCCGGGCCGAACGCGAGGTAGCCAGGTTCATAAAATTAATACATGCTACTACCAATACCAAAACAGCGATAATAAAAAAGATGTTTACATATTGAGTATTACCGTGTCCTGGCAAATCTCCCAATCTTTCAGGTGCCAGGTGAATTTTGGTTAAGGTCTGCAATTGAAACAAGGCCTTGGTTCCGGGGCTATGCTTCTGAAAGATCTGGTCAATTTGTTTTTCCAGTCTTGATAAATTGCCATCAGAAGGATCAAAACTTTTATCTAACTGAATATAGTCGTAAAAATTAAAATTGTCCCATATGTTGTTTTTCAGGTCATTATTCGTTTTGGCTATAGAGGCCATTGGTAGAATGAAATCAAATTGCAGATCGGAGTTAGCAGGGATACTGGCCAAAACACCTGTTACTACCACATTTTCTTTATTGTCTTTTCGTATTACCTTGCCAATAGGATCTTCCTTTCCGAAGTATTTTGTGGCCATTTCCTGTGTTATTAAAACACCATCTACCTGATTTAACGCTGTCGTACGATCGCCCTTTACCAGGGGGAAGGAAAATACATCCATAAAACTTGGATCGGCGTAAAATACACGCTCTTCCTGGAACTTTTTGTTACCTGTTTCAAGTAAAACAGAAGGATACGCGGGTTGTAAACGAACGGTATTTTTAATAACCGGCATTTCCGCTTTCAATCCGGCGGGCATACCTGCCGAATTTGCCGCCGTTTTTGAATCAGCAAAATCACTGTTTATCCGATAGATCTGGCCTGCGTTTTTATGGAATTTATCATAATTTAATTCATTCTGTACCCAAAGCAAAATCAGGATACTTGATGCCAGGCCTATGGCTAAACCTGTTATATTCAAAATGGAATAGGCTTTATCCTTAATGATATTCCTGTAAGCAAGTTTAAAATATGTTTTGAGCATGGCGCGGCCGGTTTTAAATGTGTCGATTCTGCTTTAAGTGTACCAATTACGTGCCTTTATTGTAAGATATTGATTATTAATAATTTGTAATATTTAAACAAGGTCAGTTGTTCGGAAATGTTACAGTTGGCGTACGTTGCCGAACAGAGGGTTTCATACAAACTATTATAAAACTTCACGAGACCTGCTGCACCCATTGACTTCGCCAGGCAGGCGCTTCAAAGGCCTCTGCGAAATACTGTGTTTCATGTATCACTTTACCGTTCCGGAACTCCATAATACTTACCGTGTAAGCCGATTGCCCCTGGTAAATGATGGTATATTCTGTGATCCAGAGGCTGCCTTGCCCAAGAATCCGCTTCACCTTAAAGCCAGACGGTTTGCCTGGGTGATGGCTTCGCAAGGCTTGTAAGTTAATTCTTCCGTGTATTCTTTCGCCAGATTGCGGATAATCACAGATGGCATCATCATCGTAAATATCATGTTCTGCGTTCACATCGCCAATTGCCGATGCGTGCCAGTGCGCATTCAGGGCTTCACGTATTTGTTCGTCTTTCATGATAGTTGCTTTTTAACGTTTAGCTTTTTCGTTCGAATCACGTTGTGGGATGAAACCGGGAACACCGGTGCTCACTACTTGATTGAGTCTCTGCCTGGTCTCAATACGGTTGATCTCATCAAACGCGTCTTGCGGCAGGGGAGAGATGTCAAAATTCTCCCTGGCCCGGTCTGCGGTTTTAGGTGTAGTAAGCAAAGCCGTGCCCCGCTGGATGGCCCAGGCCAACAGCACCTGCGCCGGTGTTTTTCCAATTCGTTCGGCAATGTCCACAATAACAGGATCTTCGAGCAGCCCCGGTCTTATTCCATGACCCAAAGGTGCAAAAGCTAAAAATACAATGCCTTTCTCCTTGCAGAATTCCAGAAGTTCTGTTTCCGGCAAATATGGATGTGATTCGACCTGAACCACGGCTGGCTTGATTCTCGCCGCTTTGTATAGAGGCACCAGGTCTTTCAAAGTGATGTCGGACAGTCCTATAGCCCGGCATTTACCACCATCCACAAGTTGCTCCATGGCTCTCCATGTATCAATTAAAGTCACGCCCTTATCGTAAATAACATTACCGTTTTGATCCCGCGGATCCTGGTCATCACCCGGTTGAAACGCATACGGCGTATGAATGAGATACAGATCCAGGTAGTTGAGTTTGAGCCTTTTTAAACTCGCTTCGAATGCCGGTTCAACACGCTCGGGCCGATGATTGATATTCCACAACTTCGTGGTAACAAAGATGTCTTCGCGGGCAATACCACCGGCAGCGAGCCCGGCTTGCAGCGCTTCGCCAACCTCACTTTCGTTTCGATAGCGTTCTGCAGCATCGAAGTGTCGAAATCCGGCTTCCAGCGCGTCTCTGGTAGCACTTATAGTCAAAGCCTTATCAGGGATCAGGGTACCAAACCCGAGCAAAGGCATATGGAGGATGTTATCTGTGGTCTTCATTTTTGATATGTTTTACTGAATTACATATCAAAGGACGGCAGAAAACTTCAAGAATCTGCGTGACCTACATCACATTTAAACCGAGGTGAATTGCTAATAGCCTATGCTGAATTTATGGTAAGGTTTCTGAAAGCTGTAAAGAAGGGAAAAATTAAAATTCTCGCAGATCTGTTTGGATATCGTGAGCCCAAGACCACTACCTTCAGAATAAGATGATTTATGAAAACGTGTAAAGATCTGATCGTCTCTTAAAGGTAGTTCATCACCTGTATTTTCTATAATTAAGCTTTCGGCGTTTAGGTTTATTTTAATCTCGCCACCATTGTAATTATGCCTGATCGCGTTACTCATTAAATTGCTCAGTAAAATTTCCATCAGATGTCGGTTAGCATATACCTGCTTTTCGTCGAGATTATAGGAAACATGAAGATTTTTACTCAGAAATATTTCTTCAAATTGAAAGATCATTTCTTCGGTTAAAGCTTTCAGGTCTATCAGGTTCTCATCTTTCAATAATCTGTTCTCTACCTTTACAAGTAACAGCATAGATTGATTTAAACGGTTTAATCGGTTTACTGCACCATAAAGGTCAGTTAATAATTTACCTTGTCCCTCGCTCAGATTTTCACTTTGTATCAGCGTATCCAGTTTAGAGGTGATAATAGCTATAGGAGTGAGGAGCTCATGCGACGCGTTTTCTGTAAAATTTTTAAGGTTTTGATACTCATGCTTTACCCGTGTAGCCATTGCCGAAACCTCCTGGTGTAATTCATTAAACTCATCTATGGAGTTATCCAGTTGTGGGATATTCCGGGTATCGGATATATGAAACAGCTTAAGTTCGTCAAGTATATTATAAAAGGGTTGCCATAGCCGGTTAAGAATAAGCCGGTTAGTAATAACGAGCGCCAAAAGCAGGAGCAGAATAACGCCTATGGTAATACCAAATATGATCTGTATAAGGTCTTCGGTTTCAACTTTCGACTCCACTATCAAAATTTTATAGTAGGTATGCCCCATATCAACAAAACTAATCAAGCCTCTTCCTGATTCTGGTTCGTTAGCATTTTTGTAATAAGTTGTATTAATAAACTTACGGGTGACCGAGTTTTTAGGAACTTGTTTAAAGCTGATCTGCTGGTCTGGTGATTCAAATACCTGGGGCAGGTTATGGTTCAGTTTTACATAATCAAAAATTTCCTGTTCCTCAACTTCCAGCGATTTATCTTTTTCATTAATAAGAATTGAGCTGATGGCCAGGTAGTAGATCCCACCGGTTATCAGCATGATAATAATAGCGGCAATTAAATTTACACGGTTATATTTATCTAAAAGTTTCATTTATCATTAAACTTATAACCCATGCCATAAGCAGCCTGTATATAATCATTGGCCCCGGCTTCTACCAGCTTTTTGCGAATATTTTTAATATGGGAGTAAATAAAATCAAAATTGTCGGCCAAATCTATACCATCTCCCCAAAGATGCTCCGCGATTGCATTTTTGGAGACTACTTTGCCTTTATTAGCTATAAAGTAAATTAACAACGCGAGTTCTTTACGGGTTAACTTTAGAGGAGTGTCTAAAACGGTAACAGTTTTAGCCGACAGATCAATACTGATCTCATTAAATTGCAGTATATTATTGCCATTATACATTTTACGCCTGGTAATGGCAGAAACCCTGGCTTTAAGTTCAGATAAATGAAAGGGCTTAACCAGGTAATCATCCGCGCCAAGATCCAGCCCTTGCAACCTGTCATCAAGTGAGTTTTTGGCCGATATAATCAAAACCCCATCCTTGTTATTACTTGCTTTGAGCGTTTTAAGTATATCGATACCACTTCCGCCCGGTAAGGTAATATCCAGCAAAATACAGTCGTAACTGTAAAGATTGATTTTCACCATAGCAGCCTGGTAACTGTCTGCTGTTTCACAGATGTCACCAGCTTCCTGAAAGTATGCTTCAATACTTTCACGTAACCCTTTTTCGTCTTCAATGATGAGTATTTTCACTTCTTTTTTTAGTAAAAGTACATGAGTAATTTGTATACATTTTGGATTTAACCGACTTTATTTTAAACCATCATTGGATCTGGTCAAATGTCGGGTTTAAATGATACAGAATAAATTCAGAATTATTGTTTAATATTGGCTTCATAGTTGCCTTACTTTAGCTTAATGTAGTCATGTTTTTTAAAAAATATATTTTTTTTCTGCTAATAATTCTTCCTGTTATCACTTCTGCACAACAATCAGAAATTACTGATTCTTTAAAAATCACCCACAAGGACAAAACGGTTGAAGAAGCAAACCATTCCATTGTAACTTATATTCCACCGGCGGCATTTGTTACCTGGGGCATACTTTCTTTTCACGTTAAAGGTATCCGGCAAATTGATTACAATGTATATAATGATATGCAGAAAGATCATCCTGGTTTTAAAACCCATGCCGATAATTATCTTCAGTATGCTCCGGCAGCAATTGTGTATGGTTTAAACCTGGCCGGCGTACATGGCAAGCATAACTTTGCCGACCGTACGGCGCTTTACGTTTTGTCTGAAGGTATTTTTGCAGGTACAACCTTTACAGTAAAAAATTTAAGTAAGCGTACCCGCCCGAGCGATGCTGATAAATATTCATTTCCATCAGGGCATACCGGTAACGCATTTGCTGCTGCCGAATTTTTAAACCAGGAATATGGCGATATTTCGCCCTGGTATGGCATTGCAGGATACTCCATCGCAGCGTCAACCGGAATATTGAGGGTTTACAATAATGCCCACTGGTTTAGTGATGTGGTGGCAGGGGCGGGTGTAGGCATACTTTCAACAAAGATAGCCTATTTGGTTTATCCTTATATTAAAAAGCAGTTTTCGGGTGGTAAAGGAGATAAAAATACTGGTACCGTGATTGTACCCACTTATCAAAACCAGATGTTTGGTTTTTCTTTTGTAAAAACACTTTAAAATTAAATTTAATAGGGCCGATAGGAATTTGAGATCTATGATTTAATTTCAACCTTTGAAAGGAAAGAAATTATGAAGCTTCTTCTTACTTCCGCCGGCATCAGCAACTCAAGTATCCGGAATGCGCTGGTTGAACTCCTGGGCAAACCGATTGCTGAGGCCAGCGCCCTTTTTGTCCCAACCGCAATATACGGCATAGCTGGTGGTGCGGAGATATCACGAAAAGTGATCTGCGGATCATTAGGTGACCCTTTTTGTGATTTGGGATGGAAGTCGCTGGGAGTGCTGGAATTAACAGCTCTGCCCAGCATCAAACAAGAGCTTTGGGTTCCCATGCTCCAGGAGACTGACGCCTTGTTAGTTGGAGGCGGCGACTGCCAGTATTTGTGCTACTGGATGCAGCAGTCTGGACTGGCAGACCTGTTGCCATCGCTATTGCGCAAGACGGTTTATGTAGGCTTGAGCGCCGGGAGTATGATAATGACCCGCTTTGGAACCACCTACGGTAACCATATACTGCCAGTCGAAAGCGACAAGGCACTGGGACTGGTTGATTTTGCGCTGCATCCGCATCTGGATTATGAGTTGTTTCCGGAAAATTCCCTGGCCAACCTGGAAAAGTTGGCAGCTACGATACCAGTACCCTCATATGCGATTGACGATCAGACCGCCATTAAAGTGACCGACGGCACTATAGAAGTCATCTCCGAAGGACATTGGAAGTTGTTTAATATTTTAAGTAATTAATTAAGCGTTTTAATTGGTGTATATTTACTTTAGTTAAGTATTCAAACACCTAATCACTAAATTATGGCAGAGCAAACATTCCAGCCCGGAGACAAAATTATGTCAAAAATTGACAATTCAAAAGTTTACATTGTCATCCAAATTATTGGCGATAAAGTAAAATGTGTTGACGCCAACAATAGAGAACATGATATTTACCTAGTTGCTGTAGAACCTTATGCCTTTAGTGGTGGAATATGGTAAATTAATATTTTAGTTACAGGAGCATGACTTGCTAGGCATTAATATAAGAAACGGCAATCCGATTACTATTAATTTTTATTCCGATCCCAATTTGATGCAGTTCTTCATTATTTGTCCATTCAAATTCATATACTTCCTTACCTGGAGTTTTGTCAATTTTTAAAAGACAATTTATTACTTTGTCAGGTTCTCCAAGTGTTTCAATATATCTTGATTCATAATTTCCTACAATGTCCTTTTTATCTCCCTCGATAATTTCTCTTTTTGCAATCTCATTGCTGATTTTAAAATCATCCGAAGTTGCATAAATACCGTTCAATATTAACACGTTGCCGTTATCTAAAATTTCAAAAACAATAATACCATGGAATAAAGACATCTGATCTAGATTAGATTATAAATGTAATAAAAACTTACTATGTGCAGGCTGAAATCCCTTTTTATAAAATTCACATAATTAACATTATGTTAAGTAATAGAATTAAAAAGAGAGGCTCTATTAAAAAGCCCCTCTTTTGTTTATCTCTTATTGACCGTTTAACGCGTCAATTTTCTTCTTGGTTGCTTCTGCATTAACATTGTCTTTTTTACCTAAGTAATAGGTTCTAAGGTTTGTTAAAGCATCAATAGATTTTGGATTCAGATCGACAGCTTTTACCAGATATGGTTTTGCCAGATCAAATTGCGCGTTAGCTTTGGCTATTGCAGCGTCATATTCTTTTTGTTTGTTGGCAGGCAATTTATTTGCTGCATTGTAAGCATCAATAGCCGGGTTAAGGACCACATAGCCTAAGTTAAGGTTAGCCTCAAAATAGTTTGGATCTATTTCCAGCGCTTTTTTGTACATATCGGCCGCCTTAGTGTAATTGTCAACTTTTTGCTGTTGTAACGTGGCTTTGGCTGCAGGGTCTTTTGCTTTAGCCTGTTCCTTGATGATTGATTCTGCGGCTTGTGAGTAAGTTAAACCTGCATAATAATACAAGGTTTTATTTTTTGGATCGGCAGCTAAGGCAGATTGTATTTTTTGAATTACTTCTTTTTCTTTTCCTGTTTGCAGGCTTATTTCGATCTCTCTTTTACGCAGATCGCTATTTGTAGGATATTTGGTTATGCCTTCGCTAACTGATTTAAGCGCGTTGGTGGTATCCTTATTAGCTAAATAAAGCGATGACAGGTCCATATAAACGCCCGCGTTTTTGGAGTATTTGGTGGTAACCAGCTTGTTATAATTGGTTATAGCCGCCGGATAGTTTTTGGCATTGGCCGCAGCTAAGCCTGTATAATAAATAGCGTTGGTATCCTCAGGCAAAACGGTACGGTAATAATCAAATGAACGATAAGCCTGATCGTATTTTTGAGCTGAATATTCGGCAACACCTTTGGTTAGCTGGTATTGAGCCAGGTTTAAATAAGCGTTATCAATTATTTGTTTGTTCTCACCTTTGGTATCCAGTTCTTTAGCTTTTTTTAATGACTCATCGGCAGTTGTAAACAAAGGCAATGAGGTAGCCGCAACCGTATCCTGAACAGCCAAAGCTGCATAAATGGCTCCTTTTAAAGCAAAGGTTTGCGGCAAGGCAGCTGTTTTTTCATTGGCAGCCGCTTTGTCAATGGAGGTTTTGGCGGTTCCAAGGCTTTTAGTAGCAACGGCTAAGGTAGCTTTTGATCCTCTTAATCCTTCGTAGTTGTCATATTCACTTTTAGCAGTGCTTAATTCACCTTTTTGTGCAAACGTTGTTGCTGAAACTAAGCCTAACAGGCCCGCCATCAAAAGTTTGATTTTCATAGTTTATTTAGTTTGTTAACTGTTTTAGTTTACTGTTTATTTTGTCTAATTGATCTTTATTGCCGGTTTTAGCATAAACCAGTTGCAGCGCTTTTAAGCCCTGTACATTATTAGGGGATATTTCGTTAGCTTTTTCAAGCCATTGTACAGCACGGCCAACGTCCTGATCCTCGCTTCCCTCCTTTGTATTGGCGCTTCGTTTTAAATAAAGCAAACCCAAATTAAAAGCGGGCTCATAAGCAGAACTGTTTAATTCAATAGTACGAAGGTAAAGTGATTCCGCTTTATCAAATTTGTTTAAATGGTCATAACAATTTGCCGCTACAAATGCAATATCGGCGTTATTTGCATTAATATCAAGTAATGGGCCTATTAATGGCTCCAGGGCCTTATAATTTTTCTGGTTGTTGTAAATGTTGGCTTCGTCGAGCAGTAAAAAGCGGTCGTTGGGCAATACCTTCCTCCCCTTCTGTAGTATCTCTAAAGCTTTGGCCGTATCGCCTAATGATTTATAAATACTGGAAGCGGTTTCAATATATTCGGCCCTTCCGCTATCAACGGCTAATAACCTGCTGTAGTATTTGGCTGCATCTACTAAATTACCGGCTTTATTATTAGAGTAGGCTATATAATCATTGATCTGTTTAAAGTTCGGGGCGTATTTGCGCGCATTGTCAAAGGCTTCCCTTGCTTTGGTGAAATCTGAATTATTGGTAAACTCAAAGCCCTTGCGGATGTAAACATTGGCCAGGCAACGTTTGCTGTAATCAATTTCCGACTGAAATTTATATACCTTTTTATTCGCCGATAGTCTGTCAACCAAAGCCGAGGTTTCGGGTAATAATTTCTCAGGCTGGCCGAGTTTGTTGAGCGAATCGACGTACAAAATGCTCGAATTAACCAGAGCCCGATAGGTGTTCTTTTCCAGGTCGGCCGTATCAGATTTGGTAATAATGAGGCTATCTGCCGATTTTTTGGCTGCTGCCAGGTATTTCAGATCATTTTTCTGCTTGTAATAAGCCAGATTATTAACCACAACCTTTAGCGCTTCGCTTTGAGCAAAGGCAAAGGTTGTAGTCATTGATGATATTATAACCGCCAGGATAATTTTACGGTAACCCATATTATTTATTCAGTAGTTTCTGTTGCTGATTCGTCGCTGTCATTAGCTGCTTCATCACTATCACCGGCATCATTCACGGCATTTTCATCCAGTTCCGCTACTTCATCCTCGTCATGCTCAATTTTAGCTACAGAAGCTATCTCGTCATTACCCTTTAAAGTAATTAATCTAACGCCCTGTGTGGCACGACCCATGGTTCTCAGCTCGCTAACCGCAATACGTATAATAATGCCCGATTTGTTGATGATCATCAGGTCTTCTTTATCTGTAACACCTTTTATGGCCACAAGGTTTCCGGTTTTTTCGGTAATGTTTAAAGTTTTTACACCTTTACCACCACGGTTGGTTACCCTGTAGTCGTCAATATCGGTACGTTTACCATAGCCTTTTTCAGATACCACAAGAACGGTTGTTTCGGCATCGTCAATACTGATCATTCCCACAACTTCATCATTGTCACTATCTAATGATATACCACGAACACCGGTTGCAGTACGTCCCATCGGTCTGACAGTCGACTCATTAAAGCGGATAGCCCTACCCGATTTTAATGCCATCACGATTTCGCTGCTGCCTGTGGTTAAGGTTGCTTCCAGTAACGAATCGCCTTCGTTGATATTAATGGCGTTGATACCATTGGCACGCGGGCGCGAATACGCCTCCAGCGATGTTTTTTTGATGGTACCTTTTTTGGTACACATGATAATGAAGTTATTCTCCAGGTAGTTCTGGTCTTTAAGGCTGATGAGTTTGATATAAGCCTTAATGTTGTCTTCCTTAGGGATATTGATGATGTTCTGAATGGCGCGTCCCTTTGAGGTACGTGTACCTTCGGGAATTTCAAATACTCTGAGCCAGTAACATTGGCCTGATTCGGTAAAGAACAACATATAGTTGTGGTTCGATGCCACCAACAGGTGTTCAATAAAGTCGGCATCACGGCTATTGCTGCCGATAGAACCTTTACCCCCCCTGCCCTGACGACGATATTCGGTTAAAGGTGTACGTTTGATATAACCTTCGCGCGATATGGTAATTACCACATCTTCATCCTCAATAAAGTCTTCAGTTTGCATTTCGGCCGATGAGTGAACTATTTCTGTTCTGCGTTCATCGCCGTATTTATCTTTTATTTCTATCAGTTCGTCCTTAATGATCTGCATCCGCAAGCCTTCGTCATTTAAAATGGAATTTAAATACTCGATCAGCTTCATTAACTCCGCATATTCATCTTTGATCTTATCACGCTCAAGTCCGGTTAACCGGCGAAGCGTCATATCCAGTATAGCACGAGCCTGTATATCGGTTAAACCAAACTGGCTTATCAAACCTTCGCGGGCTTCATCAGGTGTTTGTGATGCACGTATCAAGCGAATTACTTCGTCCAGGTGATCAAGCGCGATCAATAAACCTTCTAATATATGGGCACGTTTTTCTGCTTCGGAAAGCTCAAACTTGGTACGGCGTACAACAACCTCGTGTCTGTGTTCCACAAAATGGTGGATCAGATCCCTCAGGTTCAGCATCATTGGGCGGCCATTAACCAGCGCGATGTTGTTTACACTGAACGATGTTTGCAGCGCGGTATATTTGAACAGATTGTTCAATACAATGGCTGCATTGGCTTCCCGTTTAATTTCATAAACTATACGGATACCTTCGCGGCTTGATTCGTCGCGGATGGCGGATATGCCTTCCAGCTTTTTATCGTTCACCAGGTCGGCAGTACGTTCAATCATGAGGGCCTTGTTAACCTGGTAAGGTACTTCGGTCACGATGATACGCTCGCGGTCGCTGCCATGTGTTTCAATTTCGGCACGGGCCCTGATCACTACCCTGCCACGACCTGTTTCCAGCGCTTCGCGGGGACCTTCAAAACCATAGATGATACCACCTGTAGGGAAATCGGGGCCTTTTACAAACTTCATCAGTTCGGCGATCTCTATCTGACGGTTATCGATCAACGCTATGGTTGCATCAATTACTTCAGATAGGTTATGTGGCGCCATATTGGTAGCCATACCTACCGCGATACCAGATGCACCGTTAACCAACAGGTTAGGGAATTTACATGGTAATACGGTTGGCTCCTGCTCCGACTCGTCAAAGTTTGGCTGAAAATCGATAGTATCCTTGTTAATATCGGCTACCATCTCTTCGGCCAATTTTTTCAAACGGGCTTCTGTATAACGCATTGCCGCGGGTTCGTCACCATCCATGGAGCCATAATTACCCTGCCCGTCAACCAGCAGGTAACGCAGGTTCCATTCCTGGGCCATACGAACCATGGTATCATAAACAGATTTATCACCATGCGGGTGGTATTTACCCATGACGTCACCCACAATACGGGCTGATTTTTTATAAGGCTTGTTGTTATTTAAGCCCATATCAAACATGCCGTATAAAACACGTCTGTGTACAGGTTTTAATCCGTCGCGGACATCGGGTAGTGCCCTGGAAACGATCACCGACATTGAATAATCAATGTAAGCCGATCGCATTTCCTCGTCAATATTTATCGAAATTATTCTGTCTTCCTTGCTTGAATTGTCGTTTTCTGTTCCTTCGGCCATTTTTATTAATTTGTGGAATCTTCTCTATAATTGCGCGTTAAAAGTGTTTTTTAAGCGACCTGCGAAGTTAAGAAAATAGTTGATTATTGTGCCATTTTTTTGGTTCAATTGTTCATTAGTTTAATGGTTCATTACTTGATAAATAGATAAGACCAATGAACTATTGAGCCAATGAACTAATGA
Organism: Mucilaginibacter sp. RCC_168; assembly: GCF_041355315.1. NCBI lineage: Bacteria > Pseudomonadati > Bacteroidota > Sphingobacteriia > Sphingobacteriales > Sphingobacteriaceae > Mucilaginibacter > Mucilaginibacter sp. RCC_168. The sequence goes on along the minus strand of NZ_JBFUPN010000013.1, from coordinate 161,517 downwards.
ACCTTTACCCAATCTTTTTAGCCACCCACAAAGAATCATATTGCCGGTAATATACATAGGCCGAAGAATTCAGCACCATATTTTGTATGACATAAGTAGGCCCCAGTTCATTGCGTGATTTATCGTAATCATGGAAAGCGATATAGCCGCCGACAACGACTTTGGGTGAAAATAACTCAAAATCCAACTTGCAACCTGCTATTGAATGATCCCCGTCAATAAAAAGCACATCTATTTTGTTAAATTCATCAGGAAATTGGTATGAGTACCCACGTTTGGTAACTATTTTTGACAGTACGTTAAGTTTGGTCATGTTACTGACGAACTTAGCATAAAGGTCATCCGTGCCTTTTTTTTCAGCATATATTTTTTCGCTATCCTTATCCAATCCGCCATCAGCATTAAAAGGATCAATCGCATAAACCTTTCCTGACCGGAGCCCTTTGGATAAACAATAGGTGCTTTTGCCCTGCCAGCTGCCTATTTCAACTATGGTTGCATTACGCGGTGCTTTAAAAGCTAAAAGAAACAAGCCCATAGCTTCCCGCTCTGTAAGCCAGCCATCCAGGTCCTTAAAACCGCTAATATATTTCAGGACACGGCCTTTTATCCAATTTTTAATCATAAATTCTATTGGTTCACTGGTTCATTAGTGTCATTGGTTCATTGGTTTGCGTCGGATAATTTGTTCATTGGGTTTTTCTGATAGTCCTTGATAAAATATTCACCAATGAACTAATGAATCAGTATTAATGGACCTTTACCCAATGATCCTCTATCTTGTTACCATTGGGTAATGTGGCCAGTAATTTAAGTGTATCATTACTCAGCGTATAAATGTATCTTACAGTTTTGCCCAATAATTTTGATGGTTGATCACAATAGGTTTGGGTTTCAAAACAGGTATCTGCTTGCAGTTTATAATCGCCTTTTTCATAAATAAAAGTCTTCTGTCCTTTTTCAATTACTTTGGCCTGATAGTGCTGATCATCATAAGTACGCTGCAGTTTATAACTGGTTGATACACTGTCATGCTTGCCGTTGATCAAACCGCCTCTATACTCCCACACGCCCCTTAAGGGACTTCTACCAGTAGTAAACGCACATAAAAAGACTATCAATAACAAAGGGAAGATCGTTTTTTTCATGGTTACTGTTTTTACAGTATCAAGCCGAATGGTGAGTAGTGAGCGGTGAATGGTGTGTGTTAATATTAGTGCTGCTATTTGAATTCACAACTGTCTATTCACAACTCACCATTCGGCTTGATACTAATTTCTACGCCCAGTTAATACCTTTTTTGAGTAAAGACAGGGTTCTTTCCTCTTCGCTGCCCGCCACTGGCTGATAGTTATAGAGCCATTTGGCTGTTGGAGGCAAACTCATGAGTATAGATTCGATACGGCCATTGGTTTCCAGGCCAAATTTAGTGCCGGCGTCATATACCAGGTTAAACTCGGTATAGCGGCTGCGGCGCTGGTATTGCCAAAGCTGCTGTTCTTCTGTAAACGCGTTATGGCGGTTACGTTCTACCAGTTCGGTATAAATGGGTATGAACGACCGTCCCAGGGCTTTTGAAAACTCAAAGATGCTATCCCAGGATAGTTCCTCATTGGCGGTTAAGCGATCATAAAATATACCGCCTATGCCCCGGGTTTCGTTACGGTGTTTGATATAGAAATAATCATCGGCCCAAAGCTTAAACCGGTGATAAAAATCATGATAATAAGCGTCGCACACCGCTTTGATATGGCTGTGAAAATATTGGGCATCAGCATCAATAATATAATGGGGTGTAAGGTCGATGCCGCCGCCAAACCACCTTTTAGGCTGCTGATCGCTGCCCTCGGGCGATGGCATTTCAAAATACCGGATATTCATGTGGATGATAGGCACCAAAGGATGGTTAGGGTGGATCACGATGGATACGCCGGTAGCAAAAAAGTCGTCAGACTCTACCTGCAGGGCCTTTTTCATGTTTTCGGGCAGCTGCCCGTGAACGGCAGAGAAATTTACACCGCCCTTTTCAAATATATTACCGTTTTGAATTATACGGGTACGACCGCCACCCCCACCATCACGTTCCCATACTTCTTCCTCAAACCTGGCTTTGCCGTCGGTTAGTTCCAGTGCCGCACATATCTCGTCCTGTATTTGCTGGTAATCGGTGGCTATTTGTTCTTTACTGATCACGGATGGTTAATTAGTGAATTAGTGATTTAGTGAATTATTGAATTGCAATAATGGTAAAATTAATAAACTATTGGTTATGATTAATTATTGAATTAGTGATTTAGTGAATTATTGAATTGAAATAACCCGCGCTGTTCGAGGTCTCTGACTTCGAACGATTATGTTGGTAGTCTTCAGACTACATGATATTTGGATAGTTGAATTATATCTGTAGTTGCAAACTACAGGCATAGTAGTCCGAAGTCAGAGACTTCGGACAGCGCAGATAGCGAGTATCAAGTATCAAGATTTCTTGTAAGCGCTCGTTTAAAAGTCATGATACTCGCTACTTGATGCTATCCTTCCCTAACTTATCTCTACATAATCCAGATCCTTGCCAAAAGTTTCTTTTAGCTGGCTTAAGGCAAGTAAGGCAATTGCGGTTAATATGCCCATCATAATATAACCGCTGGTGATCATACCTTTATGTTTTACAAAGGCATCAAAAGCCCAGTTGATCGGGATTAGCGAACCCCGTACAAAGTTGGGAACGGTTGTAGTAACTGTGGACCGTATATTGGTGCCAAACTGCTCGGCCGCTATGGTAACAAATGTTGCCCAATAGCCAACGGTGCATCCCATAAAAAAGCTTAGCCAAACAAATTGTGAAGATGTAATTCCTTTGCAACTCAGATATGCGGTAACGCTCACTAATGACAGTAAAAGAAACACAGCCATTGTTAGCTTTCTGGATTTGGTAATTTGAGCCAGCAAGCCGGCAAACAAATCGCCAACGGCTATGCCCACATAGCTATATAAAATGCCAGAGCCTGCGGTTAATACCTCTTTTGAACCCAATGCTACTCCAAACTCTTTGGCCTGGGTTATCAATATACCCACCACATACCAAAGTGGCGCGCCGATCAAAATGCAATACAAATATTTTCTGAACCGTTTACCATCATTAAACAGCATCAATAAATTTCCTTTGGATACCTTGCTATCGGCTACGTTTTTGTACATGCCCGATTCAAAAGTACCTAATCGTAATAACAGCAATACAATACCTAAGCCACCGCCAACAAAATAGGCGTTGCGCCAGCCAAATTTGGCGGCAAAGGCTGCTGCAACGGCCCCAAAAAGGCCAATTACTGCAACTATCATGGTTCCATAACCACGTTTTTCTTTACTTAATGTTTCGGTTACCAGGGTAATACCTGCACCCAATTCGCCGGCCAGACCGATGCCTGCTATTAAACGGACAATAGCATAGGTATTGATATCATGTACCAGTCCATTAGCAAAATTGGCAACAGAGTATAAGAGTATCGACCCGAATAATACTTTTATCCGCCCAAATTTATCACCAATAACTCCCCAGATAATGCCACCCAGGAGCAAGCCAAACATTTGCATATTGATGATGTACACTCCCTGCTCCCGTATATTAGCTTCAGCAATACCAATACCATGTAAACTTTCGATCCTCACGATCGAAAAGATAACCAGATCATAAATATCAACGAAATAGCCAAGCGAAGCAACAAGAACCAGAAATATCATATTCCGGGTAGCCTTGGCAGAGGTAGCTGTAGTAGTTGTCATAAGTTTTTTATAGGCATTTGAACGGCTAAAGTAGCAGAATTATACAAAATCAAAAATTTAAACATAAAAAAGCCCCTGTGTATGCAGGGGCCTTTTGCTTGAGTGTTTGGTTAACTATGCTTTTTTTACGTTTACAGCTTGCAAGCCTTTTCTGCCTTCTTCCACTTCGTAAGTTACATCGTCATTATCTTTAATAGCGTTTACGCCGCCTTGTACATCTTTAAAGTGGACAAAAAGATCTTTACCATCCTCGGTAACGATGAAGCCATAACCTTTTTGTGTGTTAAACCATTTTACTTTTCCAGTTTTCATAATTATAATTATCGTATTAAAAAAAAATTCGTATATAAGATTAATAACTAATGCCAAACTGAAAATAAAATGGTTTTAATAATCAGAAGGAATAGATAAACCCATCTTTCCCAAATATATAAAATTATTAATAAACCAAATAAAATTATTTATTTGGTTGTGGGGTTATCCTTAAATAGGGTTTTATAGCTTTATAACCCTTTGGAAATTTGGCCGGGATATCTTCTGTTTTTATAGCGGGCACAACTACCACGTCTTCTCCATCCTTCCAATCGGCAGGTGTGGCTACGCCATAATTGGCTGTTAATTGTAAAGAGTCGATCACTCTTAAGATCTCCTGGAAATTACGACCTGTTGATGCCGGGTAAGTGATGATAAGTTTAACCGCCTTATCCGGACCGATGATGAATAATGACCTTACAGTAGCATTAACAGAAGCATTTGGATGGATCATGTCATATGCTTCAGAAATTTTACGATCCTCGTCTGCAATGATCGGGAAGTTTACCTCTACCCCTTGTGTTTCGTTGATGTCCCCTATCCAGCCATGGTGCGATTCAACCGAATCAACACTCAGTGCCAGTACTTTTACATTGCGTTTGGCAAACTCGTCTTTTAAAGCGGCTGTTTTACCCAACTCGGTGGTACAAACCGGGGTATAATCGCCTGGGTGCGAAAAAAGTACGCCCCAGCTGTCGCCAAGATATTCGTAAAAATCAATATCACCTGCTGATGTTTTTGCCTGAAAATTTGGGGCTTTATCGCCTAATCGTAAACTCATGACTGTGTTGTTTATAATATATAATAAATGACTACTAAGTTACTATACATTAATTGATAAATCAAAATGTAAAATAACATCCTGTTAAAAATTACAGAATGATGAAATGTGTCGATTTACAGATTGGAAATAGGATATTTCCGGTATGGGCTACTCACCCTCGGCACCCGTACTGTTATTAAGAGCCGACTTCAAGCTTATATCCTTTGCCGCGTATAACAACAATATTGATATTAGGGTCAAGTTCCAGTTTTTTTCTGAGTTTTGATATGAACATATCCAGACTACGCCCTACAATAACGCCTTCGTCTTCCCATATCTCTTTTTGAAGCCTGCCCCTCTCTATAGTCTGGTTCGGAGACAACGCGAAAATGCGCAGTACACGCGTTTCAGTTCCGGTCAGGTCTATTGTCTCGCCATGTATGATCAGTTTCCGGTTCTTCGCGTCAAACAACACCGAGCCCAAAGTGAACATGCTCGTATTCTGGTCATCCTCTGGTAAAGATCTTCGCGGCTTAACAGCTCTCAAAAAAATAAAACCAACAAATGCTAAAAATGGGAGGCTACCCAGAAGATATCCATTCTTTGCGATATTTATCCCCGTCGGTTTGAATTTAACGTTGATTATGTAACATGCTTTGGGTTGCTTTCTTCCTTTGCATGGTACAATATCATCTTTTTTATTTTGGGATATAGCATACCCATAGGCTACACTGGAGTTGCCACAGTTCAGAACGTTCACAATATAATCACCTGCGAGCGGGTCTTTGGTTAGCACGCGCTGGGTAGTATTCACCAGGAATTCTGGTTGAAAAGTAAGATCATTCTCAAACCTGATCTGATATTCATTTTCTGCGATCTTTTTTACAGGAAGAACCCTTGATGTACTGTCGCCCGACTGTAAGAGTAGTTCATGCCCGATCCTGCGGAGCAAAACCTCTCTCCTGGCGATATCAAAGTCGTCATTGCCGGTCATACTGAAAGCCACGCAGATTGCAGAGACAAACGAGAGTAATATCAATCCATACAGGTACTTGCGTTTCCCGGAGAGGAGATTTCGGCTAAGATGCATAGTGTCAATATTTTATTTACAAAGTTTACATTTTTATTTACAATTCAAGTTCTTCAAGCCAAAAAATATCAAAGTAGTTTCGCTGAATCAAATTAAAAGGATATGAAAAATAAAAAAATGAAAAGATTATTTGTATCTGTTCCGGCTATCCTCCTGGTATTATTTCTACTAAATTCTTTTGTACTAAAAGAAAAGAAAGCGGGGGAGAAAACAACAGAAAGGACTAAATCAGCGCCTGCAACCATCGTTTTTAGGTCTGCTGATGGCGGACAAACATGGCAGAACATTAGCGAAGGACTGCCTGAAAATTTGCAGAGAGAAGGTGTGTGGAGAGATGGTTTATTTGCAAATGACCGTGGGCTATATTTACGTGCCGGGAATGGGGTTTATCACAGTGAATCAAATTCCACAACTCCTTTTTGGACAAAAGAAATTTTCCCTGGTAACCAACGTAACATTGCCCCTGGCAAGAATAGAATACTTGCATATAATTTCAGGGGTCAATTTTTACAAAAAATAAACGGAACGAATAATTGGTCGCCCATATATACGAATTTTCAAGAGCAAGCCGTACGCATAGACAGAATGGTTGATTGGATGTACAAGAATTATAAAGAGCGGGAAGTACGCACCGTTTTTGAAACTGCCGGAGGCACAGTTTTCATTGGCTCCAACAACATGCTTTTTAGATCCACTAACAGTGGGAAAACCTGGAAACAAGTGCATGTTGGAGACGGTAGAATGACATTGGCAGAGTCAAATGGTGTACTCCTGACTACCAGCAAAGATGGAATATTAAGATCGACCGATGATGGCGAAAACTGGGATCGTGTGATTAGTGAAGGGGGGGCTGGCATCGCTGTGGAACGTATAGATGGAGGGTTTGCTGCTATAGTCTATAACACAATAACCCAAACAAACAGCATACACATTTCACTGGATAGCGGAAAAACCTGGAATGCCATAGGCGAAGAACTTCAGCCTTCCTGGAGTAGTTTGTTAATGAAAAAAGCAGGCATACTTCAATCTTCATTGGATATTTTATCCATCAAACAAATGGGTAAGTATTTAATATGTGGTCGCGCAGATGGTATATTCCGGTCATCAGACATGGGCAAAACATGGGAAAAACTGTTACTTCCTGCTATAGAAAATTATGGCTTCAATTTATCTGTTTCAGGCAACGTAATTTATGCCATACCCAATAAAGGATGTTGAAAAGCTCCAAGATGATAAAGGAAATATTTGGCTTGGCGCTGACGATGATGTGTATCGTTTGATGGAAAAACCATTAAAAGATTTTAAGGGTAACGAAGGTCAGAAATAATGTGTTGCTGTTCACATCGTTAGATAAGCTAAAAATGCCCCCGATAATTGCAAAGCCCATAAATATTTTGTATATTTATATATAACAAACAACGGCCCTGCTTACTTTGAAAAACGTAAGCAGGGCCGTCTGGTTAAAGAGACAAAACGGCTAAAAATCAATTGTTTTGTATGTAGTTATTTAGCCGTCAAATATTTAATACTTTTTAAAGTTTTCAAAGCTCATCAAAAATTTGTTAAAAAGTGTTAAAATAGATGGTTTTGAATCAATTTTCCGAAGCTTTTGACTTGTTTTTGCTCCATTTTTGAGCAGAAAAGTGTTAAAATAGAGGTTTAAAAAGTCCCCTGCCCCTACTTCGTTGTTTGAATTTTATAATAATGCCTGAGATCTAAAATCAATTACTAATCGGACTGAATTTGGGCTCTGAAATTTTACCTCAACATTCCGCGGCAAATATTGTTCAACCTATGAACTAAGCACAAAATTGAATGAGCAGACATACCTATGAAACCGGAATAATTGGAAATTGTGCCTTTTTGGCCCACATTAATAAAAATACCAACGTGGATTGGCTGTGCTGGCCCAAATTTGACAGCACCTTTATTTTTGGCGGCCTATTGGATAAAGCCAAAGGCGGCGAGTTTTCCATTCGCCCGGAGGGAGAGTTTACTTCGGTACAGCACTATCTGGAAAATACCAATGTGCTTATAACTGAGATAAGCCCCAAAAGTGGCGGCAAATACCGGATAACCGACTTTGCACCGAGATTTTACCAGCATCAACGGTATTATAAACCCTTGATGCTGATCAGGAAAATTGAGGCTATTGAAGGCTCACCAAGGGTTATAGTGAAATGTGAACCGGTATCTGAATATGGCGCGGTAAAATTAACCGTTAACCGTGGAAGTAACCACATCCAATACCTGGGCGGTGAAGAAAATATCAGGCTCACAACCAATATTCCTATCAGTTATGTATTTGATGAACAAGCTTTTGTACTCAATGAAACCAAATACCTGGCCCTAACTTATGGGGAACCATTGGAAGCCGCATTAATATCCACAGCCGACCGCTTTTTGGCCGAAACTGTGCAATACTGGCGCACCTGGATCAAGCACTCTTCTATCGCTACGTATTACCAGCCTTTTGTGATCCGCTCTGGACTGGCTTTAAAGATACACCAGTTTGAGGATACGGGTGCCATTATTGCAGCAAGCACCACCAGTTTGCCGGAATCACCAGGAAGCGGCCGTAATTGGGATTACCGCTATTGCTGGCTGCGTGATACCTATTATGTGATCACGGCGTTGAATCACATCGGGCACTTTGAGGAAATGGAGAAATATTTTAGCTATGTTACGGATATTTCTTTTTCTGAAGACGACCGTTATCAGCCTCTGTATGGTATAACCGGTAAAAGAAAGCTGGTTGAAGAGATTTTGACCGATCTGGAAGGTTACATGGGTAATCAACCGGTACGTATTGGTAACCAGGCTTATGAGCATATACAGAATGATATTTATGGCCAGGTAATGATATCCCTGCTCCCGCTGTATACCGATCATCGTTTTGTTTTTTCCGAACGTAAGGATTCAGTACGCTGGATTGAATCCCTACTCGATAAAATAGACCGTACCATTGACGAAAAGGACGCCGGGATCTGGGAATTCAGGAATATGGCTAACATCCACTGTTACAGTAACCTGTTTCAATGGGCAGGTGCCTCAGCTGCGGAGAAAATGGCGCGTACTATTGACAACAAAGAGCTCATTGATAAAGCCATTGAATTGAAAGAACGCGCTGCCGCACATATCGAGAGCTGTTATGACCCAGTCAGAAAAGTTTATACCAATTCGGCAGGCAGCTCTAACCTGGATGCCAGTACGCTGCAGTTGATCATGATGAATTATCTTGATCCCGAATCGCAAAAAGCAAAAGATCATTTACTTGCATTAGAAAAAGAGCTAAGGACGCCTAATGGTTTATTTTACAGGTATTTATATACTGACGACTTTGGCAAGCCCAAAACCACTTTCCTGATATGCGCCTTTTGGTATGTAGAAGCATTGGCCAGTGTTGGCAGGCTGGATGATGCGCAACGTGAGTTTGCCAATCTGCTGCAATACTCCAATCACCTGCTGTTATTCAGCGAGGATGTTGACGAACAGGATGGCAGCCAATGGGGTAACTTTCCGCAGGCATATAGCCATGTGGGCTTAATGAATGCCGCTTATCGTATAGCTATAAAGCTGGATAGACCGATATTTCTATAATTAGTGAATTGGTGAGTGGTGAATTGGTGAGTGGTGAGTGGTGAGTGGTGAGTGGTGAGTGGTGAGTGGTGAGTTTGGAAAAATGATAAGCAATTCAATCAAATTCTGCCGGTTCTGATTCATACAAAAACTCACCACTCACTATTCACCACTCACTAATTAACTTCAACCGTGGTATGCTGAGTGAAGCTGGTAAGCAGTTTACGCACTTCTGTGGGATTGCGGAGATAAAACTTGGCTGCGGATAAATTGCTGCCTACTTTGATGGTAATAGCTGTTTCTGGCAGGGCTTTAAATATATCTTCGTCGGTATAATCGTCGCCAAAGGCAATAATAAAATCATAGTCTTTACCCTCGGTGAGTGTTAAAGCTGCTTTACCTTTGTTAATATCCATGTTCTTTACTTCCAGTACCTTATCCCCTGCCAGCAGTTGTAAGCCTTTATCGCTGGCCAGGTATTTCAGGTTGTTCATCAGTTCGCTTGCTCTAAGCTCTCCTAAGCCATTTTGTGCCTTGCGGTAGTGCCAAACCAGCGAATATGTTTTTTCTTCGATAAAGGAACCCGGAGTGCGGTCTACATAGGTTTCCAGGATCGGATAAATATCATGCTTCCACTGATCGCTCAGGCCCGATATTTTATGCCATTGGGTCTCTGGTCTTTTAAACCAGGAACCATGCTCGGCAATCAGGTATATATCAGTATGTTTAAACCATTCGTCGAGGTTTTCATGCTTGCGGCCGCTGATCAGTACCACCTGGTTGGCCGGATCTTCAGATAGTTTATTAATGATGCTATATAACTCTTCGTCCGGACTGGCCTGTTCTATATTGGATTTGAAGTTTACCAGGGTGCCATCATAATCCAAAAAGATGATCCTCTTTTTCGTTTTAATGTAGCGGTTAATAATGGATTGCTCTGTAGCGAAACTTACATGCCGGGCCTGCATTGAGCGTTGCATGAGCTTAACCTCCTTTAAGCGATCAAAGAAAATTTTGACCCAATGGGAAATATTAAATTTAGAAACCAACTGCCGCATGGGTATCATGCGCTTTTGCTGCTCTTGCAGCGGCATGTTAAGGGCTTCTAATATAGCCCTGCATACCTCGCCGGTATTATTAGGATTGACAATTATGGCATCAATTAATTCTTTAGATGAGCCTGCCATCTCACTTAATATCAATACACCATCGTTATTTGTTCTGCTGGCAACATATTCCTTACTTACCAGGTTCATACCATCGCGCATGGGGGTTACCAGGCAAACGTCGGCAGTATGATATAAGGCAGATAGTGTTTCAATGGGAAAAGACCGGTAATAATAATGAATGGGCGTCCAATCCATGGTACGGTATATAGAATTGATATTGCCTACCCTTTTGTCTATTTCTTCACGTAGATGAGCATATTGCGGAACGGTATCCCTTGAAGGCACAACGATCATGTAGAACGTTATTTTTTCAATACACTCCGGGCAAAGTTCCAGCATCAGTTCAAAAGCCTGCAGGCGCTGTAATATGCCTTTGCTATAATCCAGACGATCAATTGAAAGGATAAGCTTGGTGTTTTTAAAATTATTTTTTATCAGTTCAATCTGTTCTTTGACATCATCCTGTAGCGGTAAAGTGGCATACTTTTGCTCATCTATTCCCATCGGAAATGATTCCACCACAATGGAGCGTTCATCCATGGTAATGATGTTTGATGAAGTATTTACGGGCAAAATACGGGAGGTGGCGCCTAAAAAATGTCGTACATCATCAAAGGTGTGGAAACCGATCAGATCGGCACCCAGCATGCCTTCCAGCAATTCAGATCTCCATGGGATCAACCGGAACATCTCGTGCGATGGAAAAGGAATGTGCAGGAAAAAGCCGATAGAAACATCAGGCAATTCGCTCCTTACCAAGGCCGGTAAAAGCAACAGCTGGTAATCATGTATCCATATAATATCACCAGGTTCGGCAATGCTTAAAATAATGTCTCTAAATTTTTGATTTACAGCCTGATAATAGTCCCAGTTTGATTGTTTGTAATTGGCGTAGGTAGAAGCGTAATAATGAAAAACAGGCCACAATACTTCGTTGGAAAATCCTTCATAATATTGGTTGATCTCCTCCTGGTCAAGAAAAACGGGTATTAAGCTTAGTTCTTTTAATTGATGAGAAACGTGATCTTTATCTTGTTGCTCGGTGATCTCGATACCTGGCCAGCCTATCCACACGTTATCGTCTTGTTTATATATTGAACCTAAACCGGTTGCTAAACCTCCTTCACTGGGCGATAAAATATAGTCGTCATCTGCTTTTGAAATTTTGATAGGTAACCGGTTAGATACAATGATGGTCTTGGGCATATCTGCGAATTATATTAATAAATTATACTTATTAATAAAGACAGAAAGCCCCGATTTGTTTGCTTAATAGTTACAATGGATGGCAAAATAACAAGCTTGTGACATAAAAAAAGCCATCCTGAAACATCAGGATGGCTTTTTATGAAAACCTTTTTAAATTATTTTACTTGTTGAAAAAACTCAAGGTTAGCTTGTTGAGTGATCCTTACCAATACTTCATGAGCATCGTTTTTAAGGTCAACAAAGTATGAAGTTGGGTCGATGTTGTCGTTCAGGTCGGTATTAGCCTGGTAAACGATCACCTCACCTATTTCGTAACCTTTGTAATCTTTAGCAATTTGTTTTAAAGTTTTTGCCGGGATAGCTTTAGCGTCAACTCTTTGAGTTACGCCTAAAAACTCACCATTAAGATTGTAGAAAGCAGTTTTTTTAACACCATCAATAGTGAAGGTAGCTTTTTGGCAATTTTTGGTTACTGTCCAGTTTACGTCTTTTGCATCAGCAAAATCAACTGTAAAACCATGTAAAGCGACGTAAGAAACGTTTGTTCCACCATCAGTTACTTTTTTAGCGCCATCGGCAGCAAATACATTAACACTTAATAAAGCGGCAATTGCGGTAGTTATAAATATCTTTTTCATGTTCATTTAAATTTTAAATCCATAACAAAAGTATGCTAATATTATCAATGTCACAAATAAAATTTAATTTTTATGAATATTTTATAATTATATGACTTTTATGATAAAAAATTTAAATTTTGACAATGTACTTAGTGTATAATTTACAATATGTAAATTTAAAAAAGCATAAAAAAATCGGTTTAGGATTAGCTAAACCGATTTTTCACATTTTTTCAACCTCAATTTAACCATTATCGGCGAAACCTGGATACAAAGTCATGCCACCATCCATAAAAATAGTAGTGCCGGTTATATAATCGGCCTCGTCTGATGCCAGCCAGGTTGCCAGTTTACCGATATCATTGGGTTTGCCAATCCGGTTATAAGGTATGAGTGTGAGTAGTTTATCTAATGCATCGGGTGTGTCCCAGGCAGCTTTATTAATAGGCGTTTGGATAGCTCCGGGCCCAATGCCTACAACCCTTATTTTATGCGGCGCCAATTCCTGGGCTATGCTTTTCATAAACATGCTGATGCCTCCTTTACTTGCGGCATAATTAACATGCCCCGCCCAGGGAATAACTTCATGCACACTGCTCATACAAATGATCTTGCCGGCAGCCCGGCTTCGCTCTTCAACTACTCCCCTGCGTATAAATTCCCTTGCCGCTTCGCGTGAGCATAAAAACTGACCGGTGAGGTTAATACTGATCACGGTGTTCCAGTCATCCAGGGTCATATCTACAAACCTGGAATCCTTTTGTAAGCCGGCATTGTTCACCAATATATCAACGGTACCGTATTGTGCGTACATCTGGGCAAACATTGCTTTTACCTGGTCTTCATGGCTTACATCGGCCTGTACCGCAAATGCTTCGCCGCCAGCAGCCTTTATTTCAGCAACAGTAGCCTCGGCAGCATCGTGATTGTGAGCATAGTTGATAACCAGCTTTGCGCCTGCTCCAGCCAATGCCAGGGCTACACCTTTACCAATACCGCTATCAGCACCGGTAACCAGCGCCGTTTGTCCTTTTAATGATGTGTTCATTGATTCACAGATTTTAATTGTTTTAATATAATCAATGTATTTTAACCCGGAAGGTTTTACAATATTAAAAATGTGTAAACAAAAAGAGACGCAATTACGCGTCTCTTTGAATAAAAAAATAAGTCAGTAAGCCCTTACAATGCCTTTATATAATTTAAAAACATATAAAGCGCTTTCTTTTTCTCATCGGTAAGATCGAAATCAATTTTGTGCATCAGGTAATCCTGTATATCAAAATCATCCCGCATCGGTAATTCTTTGAAAAGCTCCTGTCTATGTTCGAGGCCATATTTCAGGGCAGCGTTAAATTCGTCCATAAAATCCTGAGGAATGGGTTTGTTAGCTATCCAGCCTGCAAACATAAATGGTAAACCGGTGAAGTTTTGCCATTCCTCGGCGAGGTCATATGCATATTTATACTTCTCTTTTTTGCCAAAAGTGCGATCGCCAATTTGCACAAAGGCGGTATTGGTTTCCTGAGATTCGCTGTAATCAGTAGCGTCTTTGATCAATTCCGGACTTATATTCCAGTAGTTTTTTAGTAAAACTCGCGCCAGGTTGTTCGATGAACGCGATTGCGGGTCGAGCTGAAGATATTTGATATCTTTTACATCGCAGTTGCTAAAAATAAATACCGAATTTACAGCGCCTACTGCTCCAATGCAATATTCAGATACGATTTCCCAATGTGGTAAATTCAGGGTGGCGGCTACAGGGATGAGACCTATATCCACCACATCGTCAATCAGTTTTTGAGCACAATCTGACGGCATATCCAAGCTCAATTCAATTTTATCTAATATTCCACTATGCTGGATGCCGTATATAAAGGGTTTGGTGTTAGTGTAGCTTACAGCTGATATTCTTATTTTATTCACAGAAATGCTCTCTTTCAGGATTGTTTTAAATGTTCGGAGTTGTTAAAATCGACGATCTCAAATTTTTCGCCGTCATATATTACCTTATATAAAACCAGGTTCTGGTGCGGAAAAGTATCCATTTCGGTAAGGGGTTTTCCGCTCAGGATACAAAGCAATAGGCGCATGGCCCGGCCGTGCATACATATCAGTACGGTTTTTTCTTCGGGATGGCTCATGATCACATCAAGCGCTTCACGTTCGCGGATCTCTACCTCGTTAGGGCTTTCACCGCCTTCAAATTTACTATCTAAACGGCCATCGAGCCAGTCGCGCATGATCTGTAAAAAGGCGGCTTTGTTTTGGGCAGTAGCAGGTTGCCCCTCATGTATTCCCCAGGCCAGTTCATCCAAACCTGATAATTTTTGATATGGAATATCCAGATCAATAAAAGGCTGTATGCTTTGCTGGGTACGTTTTAACGCTGATATGTATATTTTATCAAAAGGGATGCTTTTATAAGCATCATAAAATTGCGAAGCCTGCTTACGCCCTTCATCATTTAAATCGGTATCCATTCCCCGCCCTTGTACAACCCCTAACCTGTTCAATTCTGTTTGGCCGTGGCGAACTATATATAAGGTTTTTTGTATCATTCATTTTTTAAGCAGAAAGCCCCAAAGCTTAAGGCTTTCTTTGCTTGATTTGTGCTGAGTTTATAGCTTTAGGCTTTGAGCCTTCCGCTTTAAGCTTTTTAGTTAATTACGGGTAACTTATAATACTGAGGTTTTGGCTCAGTTTCCGGGAATTCAAAATTAGTAAAGTCGGTTACTACATTATATAAAGTATCGCGCTCAATTGGCTGCCGGCCTACATTTTTTATTAGTTCCACCAGTTGCTTTGTACTCATGCCCGGGTGCTGTTCTTCGGCACCAGCCATAGAATATATTTTGGTAGTATCATCCAGTGTACCATCAATATCATCAACCCCAAAGTTCAATGACAATTGCGCTGTGGTACGACTGATCATAGCCCAGTAAGCTTTAATATGATCAAAATTATCCAAATAAATACGTGCTACTGCATAATTACGCAAATCTTCAACTACCGTTGACTCCGGTACATGCGACATCTGGTTATCCTGGTTACGGAATTTTAGCGGAATAAACGTTTGGAAGCCTCCTGTTTTGTCTTGAAGTTGGCGTAAGCGTTCCATATGATCAACCCTGTGCCAAAATTTTTCGATATGCCCATATAACATGGTAGCGTTGGAGCGGCCACCCAGTTTATGCCATTCTTCGTGTATAGCCAGCCACTGATCGCCAGTACATTTATCTTTGGATATCAGGTCGCGTACTTCCGGATGGAAAATCTCGGCACCACCGCCAGGGATCGACTGTAAACCAGCTTCCTGCATCAGGCGCATGCCGGTAGCATAGTCAATTTTGGCTTTTTTAAATATGTAATGATATTCAACCGGTGTTAACGCCTTAATATGTAGTTCCGGACGATGCGCACGGATGCGGCTAAAAAGCTCCTGGTAAAAAGGTACATCATATTGTGGCAAAACACCACCTACTATATGTACTTCAGTTACCGGTTCGCCATCATATTTGGTTACCATGTTAAACATCTCGTCCATGGTGTACTCCCAGCCTTCTGATTTTTGTTTCAGCAGGCGTGAATAGGAGCAAAATTTGCAGTCGTAAACACACAAATTAGTAGGCTCGATATGAAAATTACGGTTGAAATAAGTTTTATGCCCATGCCGTTTTTCGCGGATGTAGTTGGCCAAAACGCCCAGATAACCCAGGTCGCCCTGCTCGTATAGTATCACACCTTCATCAAAGGTGATGCGTTCGTTGTTCAGAACTTTTTCGGCAATGTGCTTTAAATCAGCGGATAGATCCGGATTTTGTAATAATAACTGTAAATTACCTTCAGCTTCCATGGAAAAAACTTTGCGCAAATGTACTAAAAAGCATAAAATTATGCTTTATGAGATAATTCATTGCAAAGTTGACAGAAGTAAATGACACTAAAATTGCACAGGGCTAATTAAGTCAATAGTTATACCATTAAAACAATCGTCCTGACATCCTTTCTTAACAAAACCACAACTGGATATCATGCCATTGTTTTTGGTTTCGAAATAAATATCGTTATTTTTCTTATCGGCTTTAAGCCAAACCGTTTTGGCCTTTTGATAAACACCATCTAAAGTAAGTGATTCACCAGCATCATTAGGATGAGTATTGATATGATCGGCATCTTCATGCCATTGCGAAACGGTATCCTGCTTATTGGTACCATCCCTTCGTAACCGAACAGCGGTAAAATCCCGAGAAGTAATTTTGCCGTTAATTACCCCAATTTTGGTCTCTGAACCATAACCTGTCCATGATCCAAAGTTTGTAGTATAAACGTAGGAATTATTAGAGCCTTTCTTGAAGCTCAACCAGGCATTATAGCTTTTGTTAAACTCATTTTCATTGGCGATATTATCTTTTTTGCAGCCGGTTATTGAAATTAAAATAATGATAACGGATAAGTATAGCGCTTTCATGATATAGGTTTTTAAACTATTACGCAAAAAATATTTCCTCCGCTACATTTTATAAAAATAATCTTATTTAATTTGGCCAAATGAAAATAGAAACTATAGCTATACACGCCGGGAATAAAAAGGACGAATCATCAAAAGCCGTGATACAACCTATTATATTGTCTACCACTTTTGAACGCGGTATCGATGGTGATTTCCCTGGCGGGCATATCTACAGCCGTTCATCAAACCCTAACAGGGCATCTTTGGAGAATGTATTAGCTCAGTTAGAGAACGGCGTTGACGCTGCCTCATTTTCATCGGGAAACGCGGCAGGTATGTCAGTATTTCAATCGTTGCCTGCAGGGACGCATATTATAGCGCCTGATGATATGTATCATGGTTTGCGCAATCAACTCAAAAACCTATTTGCTGGTATTTTAACTTTTGATTTTATTGATGTAAACGATGCGGAGCTGTTGCTACAGCATATTAAACCCGAAACCGGTTTAATATGGTTGGAAACGCCGTCGAACCCATTGCTCAAGATAACTGATATTAAAAAGGTTGTGGCTATTGCTAAAGCCAGGGGGATTAAAGTGGTTTGCGATAACACTTTCGCTACTCCGATATGCCAGCAACCACTTGCTTTGGGTGCCGATCTGGTGATGCACTCAGCAACCAAATATTTTGGCGGCCACAGCGACCTGATGGGTGGCGCTTTAATTACTGCCGAAAAAAACGAATGGTGGCAAAAAATACGCCAGGTACAGGAAATGGGTGGTGCCATCCCCTCCCCAACCGATTGCTATTACCTGGCCCGCAGTATTAAAACATTACCTTATCGCGTTAAAGGTCACGTACAGAACGCGCAGCTGTTGGCTGAGTTTTTAGAACAGCATCCCATGGTTGAGCGAGTAATGTATCCGGGCCTGCCATCGCATCCGCAACACACCATAGCTAAAGAACAAATGCTGGCTTTTGGTGGCATGCTGTCTTTTATTATTAAGGGCGATGAAAATGATACGCATAATATCATCAACAAACTCAACTTATTTACCCGTGCCACCAGTCTGGGAGGTGTTGAAAGCTTGATGGAACACCGTGCAACTGTTGAGGGGCCGGATACTAAAACACCACGGAACCTATTGAGGGTATCTGTAGGCTTAGAACATATAGATGATCTGATAGCGGATTTAGAGCAAGCATTGAATTAGGATAAAGGTAAAAAGTGAAAGGCAAAAGGTCATTTTTACGAATATTAAAACGAGATCTTTCGCCCTTAACCTTTCGCCTTTTACCTTAAAGAAAAATTTAATTTGGAATTTCAATATATATCACCCTATATTTGCAACAATATTTGGTAGCGATACCATTGATCAATTCCCCGCGATAGTTCGGGTTTTGATTTATAAAGAAGCGGCGAGAGATCAGGCTCAATGACCCGCTGGCAACCCTCCAAAATTGGAGAAGGTGCCAATTCCTGTCCCGGAAAATAACCCCGGGGAATATAAATTTATAACCATGAAAAGTTTAATTAAATTTAATCAGTACAACATTTTTAATACCTCAAACGGTAACATACAACCTATTTGCTTAAATATTAGCGGTATTTGTATGTGTTGCTGCTGCTGATCGACTTAACACGTCTTCTTTTTCTGATCCCGAAAAACACACGTGTTGCAACAACTGGTAAAGATTATTTACCGGCAGGTTAAAAATCCATCAAATCGTCAAAAAATTAATTAAACACATTTCAATCTTACAACCATGTCTGCCAACAATTTAAAATTCGAAACCCTACAATTACATGCAGGTCAGGAAGTCGACCCGACCACTGGTTCACGTGCTGTGCCGCTTTACCAAACCACGTCATACGTATTTAAAAATGCGGAGCATGGGGCTAATCTTTTCGCGCTGAAAGAGTTTGGTAATATTTACACCCGTTTAATGAATCCTACTACAGATGTGTTTGAAAAACGTGTGGCGGCTTTAGAGGGTGGTGTTGCGGCTTTGGCTACAGCATCGGGCCAGGCTGCGCAGTTTTTAGCCTTAAATAATATATTGCAGGCCGGTGATAATTTTGTTACCTCACCTTTTCTTTACGGCGGTACTTACAATCAATTCAAAGTAGCTTTTAAGCGTTTGGGCATCGACGTACGTTTTGCAAAAGATGATACAGCCGAAAACCTTGAGGCTTTAATTGATAATAAAACCAAAGCTATTTACCTGGAAACCATTGGTAATCCTGGATATGCGATAGCTGACTTTGAAAAGGTAGCCGCGTTAGCCAAAAAGCATGACCTGCCGCTTATTGTTGATAATACATTTGGCGCAGCCGGATATCTTTTTCGACCGCTGGAGCACGGAGCTCACATTGTGGTGCAATCAACTACCAAATGGATAGGCGGTCATGGTACCAGTATTGGTGGTGTTATTGTTGACGGTGGTAATTATAACTGGGGTAACGGAAAATTCCCTCAGTTTACAGAACCATCCGAAGGCTATCACGGTTTGGTATTTGCTGATGTATTTGGTATCAATGGCCCGTTTGGTAACATTCAGTTTATTATACGCGCCCGTGTTGAAGGTTTACGTGACTTTGGCCCTTCACAATCGCCATTTAATTCATGGTTGAACATCCAGGGTTTGGAAACCTTGTCTTTGCGTGTACAACGCCATGTAGATAATGCATTGGAACTGGCCAAATGGCTGGAGCAGCATCCGCAAGTAGCGAAGGTGAGCTATCCGGGACTACAGTCATCACCATATCATGCGCTGGCAAAAAAATATTTAAAAAACGGTTTTGGAGCGGTGTTGTCATTTGAAATCAAAGGTGATAAACAACAAGCAAGTCATTTTATCGACAGTTTACAACTGGTAAGCCATCTGGCTAACCTGGGTGATGCCAAAACGCTGATCATTCAGCCATCGGCCACAACGCATCAGCAACTGTCTGACGAAGAACAGTTATCAGCCGGGGTTACGCCAACATCATTAAGAGTATCGGTAGGCATCGAACACATTGATGATATCAAAGCCGATTTTGAACAGGCATTTGCCAAAGTAAAGCAGCTTGCTGCAGAGTTAGTATAATAGTGAGTGGTGAGCTGTGAGTGGTGAGTTGGCAACTTAAACTCAAGCTTAAAACTCGAATAATAAAATAATGAATACAGAAATATTTAAGTACACAGAAGCATTTGAATTTGAATCGGGTCAGCAGATACAGGATCTGGAAATTGGTTTTCATACTTATGGCAGGTTAAATAAAGCGAAGGACAATGTGATCTGGATCTGTCATGCACTTACAGCCAATGCCGATGTGTTTGACTGGTGGAAAGGCCTGGTAGGTACCGGGTTCCTTTTTAACCCTGAAGAACATTTTATTGTGTGCGCGAATATTCTAGGTTCACCTTATGGTACAAGTAATCCTTTGAGCATCAATCCGGTAAGCGGGCAACCTTATTTTCAGGCATTTCCGCAGTTTACCATCAGGGATATTATAAAAGCACATCAGTTATTGGCAGATCATTTACAGATCGAAAATATTCATATCCTTATAGGTGGTTCACTTGGTGGCCAACAAGCGGTAGAGTGGGCTATTATAGAACCTGAACGGATCAAAAACCTGATCCTTATTGCTACCAACGCCCGTCATTCACCCTGGGGTATCGCGTTTAATGAGTCTCAGCGCCTCGCTATTACTACCGACCGTACTTTTTATGCCAATACACCAGATGGTGGCCAAAAAGGGCTTAAAGCGGCGAGAAGTATCGCCCTGCTCTCCTATCGTGGATATAAAACTTATTCCATAACCCAGCAGGAAGAAAGTGATGATAAAGTAGATGATTATCGTGCGTCGACCTATCAAAGCTACCAGGGACAGAAACTGGTGAACCGGTTTAACGCCTACAGTTACTGGTACTTAACCAAAACCATGGATTCACATAATGTGGGGCGTGGCCGTAATGGAGTTGAAAAAGCATTGAGTTTGATCAAAGCACGTACTTTGGTGATCGGCATTCATTCGGATGTGTTGTTCCCGCTTGAAGAACAGAAGTATTTATTTAATCATATCCCAAAATCAGCCTTTGCCGAGCTCGATTCATTTTATGGTCATGATGGGTTTTTAATTGAGACAGAAGCATTAACAAATATCATCACATCGTTTTTTAAAACAGATGTAAAAGGAAAAATTATAGAACTACAACGTACAGCGTAATGAGTAAAAAGTTAAATATCGGATTATTTGGATTTGGAGTTGTTGGACAAGGGCTTTATGATATCGTTAAAACCAAAAATTTAAACATTGAAATTGTAAAATTTGCCATAAAGGATCCGCATAAAGAGCGTTCCCTGCCGGCACATTTATTTACTACCGACCGGGATGAACTACTTGATAACCCGGAGATCAATACCATTGTTGAGCTGATCAATGATACCGAAGCGGCTTTTGAAATTGTGTCAAGAGCGTTAAAATCTGGTAAAAATGTGGTGTCAGCCAGTAAAAAAATGATCGCCCTTCATCTGGAGGAATTAATTGAGTTACAACATAAATACGGTACATCTTTATTATATGAGGGTGCGGTTTGCGGCAGTATCCCGATCATCCGTAACCTGGAAGAGTATTATGATAATGAATTGCTGCATTCTATCAGCGGTATTTTTAACGGTTCATCAAATTACATCCTTTCAAAAGGCTTTATTGAAGGGTTGGATTATGATAGCGCCCTGAAACAAGCTCAGGATCTTGGCTTTGCAGAAACCGACCCGACCAGTGATGTGGGTGGTTTTGACGCCAAATATAAACTGGTGATAGCTGCTGCTCATGCCTATGGTGTAATTGTACAGCCTGATGAAGTATTTAACTTCGGTATACAAAACCTGGGCGCGCAAGACTTACAATACGCCCGCGAAAAAAATCTGAAAATAAAACTGGTTCCTGTAGCTAAAGAACTGGATGAACGCAACGTAGCCTTATTTGTACTGCCTAAGTTTGTGAACGAAACGGAGTTTTTATACAATGTGGAGTATGAATATAACGGCGTAACCGTGCAGGCTGCATTTGCGGATCAGCAATTCTTTTTTGGTAAAGGCGCAGGTGGCCATCCTACCGGATCGGCTGTGTTATCTGACATCGCGGCTTTGCGTTATAACTATCAGTATGAGTATAAAAAAGCTAAGGAAAAAACCGACCTTAACTTTACTAATAATATTGAACTGAATATTTACCTGAGATATGATGATGAAAGCCTGGTTGAAGCCTTAAACTTCAAACACATACAAGAGCGCTATTACTCGGGCAGCTATAAGTTTGTTATTGGGAAAGTCAATCTTCAAAATCTGATTGATAATCAGGATTTGATTTCTGAGAGCAAAGCCTTTATCGCTTTTGCTGATCAACTTACCGGAGTGAGTTTAGCATCAGAAAAAGAATTAGCAGTTGAGGCTGTATAAACTTTATTTGTAGAATGATATAAAAGGCTCTGGAAACGGGGCCTTTTTATTTAAACCTTGGCAAAGTAAGCCGCTATGCGTTTACCAAAAGCTACCGTGATAATGCCTATGAATAATCTTGAGCAGGAAGATATTACACTTTGCTGATCAGCGACGTTGGTCAAGTTATATATTCTGTAGATCAGATCGGGCAGGGTATTTACGATCAGCAAGCCACCAATGATCAGGAGCGCCATTTCATAGATCACCTTCCTGTCTGCAAACAATTTTGCATTTTCCTGGTAATCTGCCGAATTGGTAACCAAGCGGGTAATAAACTTTGTTTTAGCTATAAGAAAAATAGCCAGGATGAATAATAAGGCAAATTGCAAACTGTTTATCCATAAATCGTTGATCTGCTCTGCCCCTTGCGCTGCATTCATATTACCACCGTGCGCACTTAAAAAAGTAAGTAAGCCAGGTAGTTTGGAGATATCCGCCACCAAAAGATAAATACCAAGAATTTTTATGGCAATTTCATAAACATCAGATTTTTTCATTTTTTGAGTGGAGATAAGATTTATAATGCAACGAATATAAACAAATACCACACATATAAAAATGAAACCGTTGTGTTTGCTGATTAATCCAGATAATAATGCCTTATCTGGTTTAATCCCTCATCAAGTTCGTATACCCAGGGTATAGCGGTGGGTATTTCGAGCTCACTTACTTCTTCATCGCTCAAATGATCAATATATTTTACTAAAGCACGAAGACTATTTCCGTGAGCAACAATCACCACCTTTTGGTTACGGCGCATAGCTTTTACGATACGCTCATTCCAGAAAGGTAAAACACGATCCATGGTTTCGCTTAGGTTTTCAGTCAACGGCAGCTCGCGGTCGGTCAAGCCCTTATACCGCAGATCATGGCCGGGATAACGCGGATCACTTGTGGTGATAGCCGGCGGGTGCTCATTAGGGTCGCGTCGCCATTTATGCACCTGTTCTGCCCCGTATTGTGCAATGGCTTCATCTTTATTCATGCCCTGTAATGCGCCATAAAAACGTTCATTTAAGCGCCATGATTTTTCAACCGGTATCCAGAGGTGATCCAACTCCTCCAAAATAAAATGCAGGGTTTTGATAGATCGTTTAAGGTACGATGTAAAACCTACATCAAAATTGTAATCGTTCTTTTTAAGGATGCGACCAGCGTTTTTGGCCTGCTCATAACCATTTTCAGACAGATCAACGTCTTCCCAGCCGGTAAAGCGGTTTTCCAGGTTCCAGGCGCTTTCGCCGTGGCGTATCAATACTAATTTCTGCATAGATAAATACTTAACGTAAAAGTACTCCTGGAGTTGTAAAAATTTGCTTAATATTTATAAATCAGTTAGATTGCGGCGAACCTATAAAAAATCTAACCTATTATGATCCCTACAACGCCTGTAGCAGTTAAAGATGGCATCGCCAATCCTGCTCCTCTTGGACTTTGTGCCTTCGGCATGACCACTGTATTGTTGAACATTCACAATGCCGGTTTTTTTGAAATGAACACCATGATATTGGCCATGGGTATATTTTACGGCGGACTGGCCCAAGTAATAGCCGGTGTTATTGAAGCCAAAAAGAATAATACCTTCGGCTTAACCGCTTTTACATCTTATGGTTTCTTCTGGCTGTCATTAGTAGGTTTAATTGTGATGCCAAAGCTGGGCTGGGGCGCTGCACCTTCAGAGGGCGCTATGTGTGCTTATTTAAGTGTATGGGGTGTATTTACTTTACTGTTGTTTTTTGGAACGTTGAAACTTAATCGTGCATTACAGTTTGTATTTGCATCCTTAACTATATTGTTCTTTTTGCTGGTAGCTGGCGATGCTACAGGCAACGTCAGCATAAAACATCTGGCCGGGTACGAGGGTATTATTTGCGGTGCATCAGCTATATATACAGGTATCGCCAATGTGTTAAATGAGATTTACGGCAGGACGGTATTACCTGTAGGTCCGGTTAATGTTTAATTTAAAAGCTAAAATTAATTCTGCTAAATTGCGCAGGTGAAAGATTTTAAAAAATATTATAGTATACCAGCCGCGCCCGAGGAGATCTATATGGCCCTCACCAATCCTATTACTATGGAATTATGGACTGGAGAAACGGCTGAAATGTCGACCGAACCAGGTTCTGAGTTTTCCATGTGGGATGGTAGCATTACCGGCAAAAACCTGGAGTTTGAGCTAAATAAAAGAATAGTACAGCAATGGTATTTTGAGGGTGAATCCGATAACTCCATTGTAACTATTAAACTACATCCGGATAAAAAAGGATCGTCTGTGGAACTCAGGCACACTAATATTCCAGATAACGATTTTGATGATATGGTTGATGGCTGGAACAATAGCTATTTTGGCGGCTTGATAGACTTTTTTGAAGGAGAATAATGATAAAATAAAACAGGAAAGCCGCTCATTTGAGCGGCTTTCCTGTTTTTTATAGATTGTATCTAAACTGAAATCCAACTATTAGTATAATGTGAACTCAACCCTGCGGTTTGCCTGACGGCCTGCAGCTGTTTTGTTAGATGCAATTGGTTGTGTTTGACCATAACCTGTAGCTTCAATACGTGATGCATTGGCACCTTTGCTTACTAAGTAAGATTTGATTGACTCTGCACGATCTTTTGATAACCTCATGTTCAGATCTTTAGAACCTGTGTTATCAGTATGGCCTGCTAATTTTAAGCTAAAATTTTTGTCGATCAATAAGTTGGCAACCCTATCTAAACTTGGTAATGAGTGAGCGCGGATAGTTGATTTACCCAAATCAAACTCCAGGTTTTTGATCGCGTCTTTAACAACTTTCTTGTCTTCCTCAGTTACCATAATAACCGGTTTAGCTAATGGACAGCCAGAACCATCTACTTTGGTACCAGAAGGTGTGTTTGGACATTTATCATTAATATCCAGAACTCCATCGCCATCACTATCAGTTGTTAATTTGGCAAGGTTAGCATTAGTAGTGTTCAAATCATTTCTTAACTGGTCATTTTTAGCTCTTTCTGCATCAATTTCTTTTTGTAATGCGGTCTTGGTTTGTTGATTTTCCCATAAGTATTCTTTACGCATAGATGATACAGGATTGTGTGTTGCCATTTGTGGTTTTTTGCGACTGCCTAAAGCAAATTCCAAACCGATGTGCGCATAAGAGAACCTATCGTTAGTTGATCCGTAGTTATTAGCATCAAAATTGTCAGATTGTACAAAGTTAACCTGGTAACCCAAATCAAGGTTTACACCCGGAGCAATGTCAAATTTCAAACCCAATCCAACCGGGATAAAAACTTCTTTGGTTGATTTTCCGTCAGCTCTGAAATTAGTTTCCTGGCCACCTGCAGCGGTTATTTTTTGCTTATAACTCATGTATCCACCACCTACTGTTAAATAAGGCTGAATAAACGGTTTGTCATGGCGCCAGTTAATGTTTGCCAATGTAATGTTGGCACTTAATGCAGCAGACCAGTTAATATCGGTAGTATATGAACTGTAAATAGAATTACCCGATGCATCTACCTGGGCGCTATTATTACCCTTCACTTTACCACGCAGGAAATCAGCTTGTATGCCTAATGATGGTAGAATTTGATTTTTAATGTAAGCACCATAGCCTAACTGTTCAGTCGGGTTCTTAAAGTCTTGTCTGCCATTGGTACCGAAAATGGTAAACGGGGTTAACATACCTCCATGTACACCTACAGACCACGTGCGCAGCTTATCGCCGCCTGAGAAAGGTTTTACATAATCGTAGCCTGACGCTGTTGAGTCAGGGGATTGGGCAAATAGTTTACCACCTACCATAAGTCCTGTTAGCAGCAATGTGGTTTTTTTTAAATTTGATTTCATATCGTTGTGTTTAATTAGTGGTTTACTGTTCAATAAACCATACCCCCCTTAGGCAACATTGATGCCAGTGGTTTTTTTCTACAACGCATGTTCAGGATAAAATCCAGCTATGTTTTTAAATTTTAGCGTTAAAATTCAGGTATAAATAGCTGATAGAACCTGTTTTAAGCAATCTGATCGGATAAGAAAGAAACCCGTGTTTTAACGGGTAACAATGGCAACCTACCGATTTTTGGGATCAAATAATTAATGAGTTAAAAACAGTACAGTATGTATTAAAAACCTTATTTTTGTATATATTAACCTATACAATAATTAACTATAAGTATATTTTTAATAAAAAACGAAAACCTCGAAGATGAAATTTGGATGAAATTTGAATTTTGGGAGGATTCTTGTTTATTATTTCCTACCCTTTATGAGGGAATATAATATGATATTATAAATAAAATAATAAATACATAAGATCAGGCCATTACCGCGAGGGTATTAAATATTTTTTGTCCCAATTTGGTATCACCCACCAATATGGAATTTTGTATACCTGTTTCAGGTGTGACGGCTCTGGTGAAAAGCTTCCAGGCTATATCGGGGGTGATGCTTACTTTGCAATCTGCAGGTTTATCACTTTCAGCGACAAAATTCCAACCCTCAGCACCTTTTTGAAGGTACCAGTTACCACCAATCTCACTTTGGATAATTATTTCAATTAAGGTGGTTTCCGGAGCCGGCACATTGCGATAGCTATGTGGCAAAGCATACATAAAAGTGGCTAAGCAGGGATAAAAGAGCTCCCTGTGCATGATACCTGGTTTGTTTACGGCATCACGTATCTGTTGCTGATGATGCCACTTTTCGGTGTACTCCCTGGCTATATGAAACCAATTGGCTGATTGCTCCTCTCCTGCCCAGGCAACTGAAAACCTGGCGCTGGCATAAGGATCTAAAGAGGCTAATTCATCGGCAAACTGTTGGCCTGTTGTTTCAAGCAGTTGTATCAGCAGATCGGGGCTTACCTGTTTCATGGCTTTTACCCAAACCCTGTTCTCCTCATTAAGGAAATTAACCAGGTCCTGATAGCTGTGGATCACCGGCGGCGTATCCACGGTAAACGATTGTTTGGAGGATATAATACGCACGTTGCCATGCAAAAGATGAGCTGCGATATCCTTAACCGTCCATAATTTAGCTACGGTAGGTTTGTTCCAGTCATTAGGCGACAGGGACCTGAGCAATTCAATAAGCAATTGATCCAGAACCGGAAAAAGGTGTGTCGTTTGTATAGGGATAGGGTTCATAGTTGATGGTTCATAGTTCATAGCAGCCCCATGTTGATAAAATGTGTCCATGAACCATGAACCATCGACTATGAGCTATAATACAGCTGGGTGTACAAAAACTTTTGATTTAATATCAGCGCCGGCCTTACCTAATGTAGCGGCCACCGAGCAATATTTGGATAATGATAGTTCAACCGCGCGGGCGGCTTTATCTTCATCAATATCACCGTATAAATGAAATTCAATTTCAATATCTTCCCATAATGAAGGTTCCTTACCTGCTTCGCGCTCGCCATTAACCACCATTTTATAATCGGTTACATCCTGGCGTTGTTTTTTCAGGATGCTGATCACGTCGATGGCCGAGCAGCCAGCAAGACCCATTAAAAGTATCTGCATTGGGCGAACACCAAAATTATCGCCGCCACTTTCGGGACTGCTGTCCATTTTTACAGTGTGCCCGTTGGCATCAACCGCTTCAAACCCGAAATCACCGTGTACACGTTTAAGTTCTATTCTGTTAGGCATATTGAATATATTGTATGGCTAAGTTACGTATTTACACCCGCTTCGTAAAGTATACTGGAATGCTTTGTATTGTTTTTAATAAAAATGATCTTAAACTGATGGTTTCCTGTCCTTTACTGGTATCACTAATTTTAAGCCCGACCATGTTTCATCTACCGCGCAAACTTTTATATCAACCAACCCGTTTTTAAGGGCAGTATCCCTAACCAGGTCCTCCGTTACGTCGGTTATTACTTTGGAGGCTTTTTTTGGCCAGGAAACCCATATCATGCCGTTCTGCTTAATTTGCCCTTTTAATAGCGGCAGCCTGATTAGCAGCTCATCCTTGTTCAGGGTAAAAAAGTGGATAAAATCTTTTGGTGTGTCTGCTGTATCATCAAAGTACAACTCCGGGGGCAGATCGGTAAATAAGTCCATATAATGGTTGGGTGCATTGATCAGTTTGATCCTGAACCCGGGTTTGATGCCCAGTTTTTTGGCGAGCGGTGTTCCTGAATATCCGGCCATGATACGATATGGTTTAGGTACTGTTTTTAACGTTTAGTACGGTGGAAAACTTTTTAAACCTCTAATTTTAACACTTTTCTGCTCAAAAACAGTTGAAAATTGATCAAAAATCACTCGAAAAACATCGATTTTAACACTTTTTAACAAATTTTAACGCGGTTTTGATGAGTTTTTAAAACTTTAAAAAGTAATAAAGTATTGATAGTCAAATAGCTAAATGCTAAAACGGTCAATTTTTATTTTTTCTCCTTAACAAAACAGCCCGGTTTTCCTTTTTGATGAGAAAAATCGGGCTGCTTTATGAATATAAAGATACGAAAAACTTACCAGAATTTCTAAATATCCGGTCATAACCCAATCTGCCGCAGGTGGTGCTTTGAATGCTCCACGTAATCGTTAGCTAACCAGGCTACTGTTTGTAGGTTAGGTTCCAGTTTGCTGTTGTCGCAACGGGCATCTACCCTATCCAAAGGATAATTTTTTAATACGCTGATGATCTGTTTGTTCAGCAAGGTCCAAAGGTCAATGAGATCATTGATATCAGCTTCCTGATAACGCTGTGCTGTTACCCAGGCGTCTTGTTCATAGGTGAGCCTGAAGTTTTCTTCGTAGGTACAGCGTATAAACCTTTGCAGGTTGATATGCGCGCTATCTATCAAATGCCCGAGGATCTCTTTCTTTGACCATTTGTCGATTGCCGGTTTAGTTTCCCAGTCAATTGCCCGCGACCGGATTTCCTGAAATTCATTAATAATATCGGTTAATTCTTGTACAATGTGGTTCATTTTGCTTTAATCAAATAGTATTTAAAGATTGTTATTTCATATTAAATAACAAAACCATTAACTATAGTTAGTTAATGGTTTCTTTGTCTGCACAAACATGCCATATGTGCTTTATTTATTGGGGATTTATTGTTTTAAAGCAGCCGGCTTTTGGCATTCAGTAATTACTTTATCAATAAATTTTACCCAATGAGGTCCATAGCCAATTGTATTATATCTTACTATTCCTTGTTTATCAATAATAACGTTGACTGGAAATTGCTGTATACCAAAGCTATCCGCGTAAGATTTTCCATCCACAACTTGTTGATAAGTAAAGGGCGTGTCTTTTATGAATTTCTCTACATCGTTTTGAGGATCCAGGCATATGGCAATAAAAACCACTTCCTTATCGCTAAGATATTTGGTTACTATATTGTTTAATTCTGGGATTTCCACCCGACATGGCAAACAATTGATAAACCAAAAATTAATAACTACAATTTTCCCAGCCCAATCTTCCGGTAAAAATTTAAATTTATTTATACCCTTAATTGCGAATGGTTTTATGGGTTCACCATTAGTAAAATAAGGCCCCTGATCAGGTTGAGGCATGTTAGCTATAGACTCGGCTATCTCTTCTTTTGATAGTTTATTTAACACATAGTATAAGCTATCTGTTCCAACCTGTATTTGTTTAATTAAGTACTCCCCTGTCATGAGTAGCTTTTTCCAGTTTTCATAAGGCAATGCCTTACCCGATGAATCTGTAACCAATGAGATTTCATTTGGGTGATTAAATGCCTTTGTCTTTTGATTGGTTTGCGCATTGCTGTTTAAATGCCAGGCCGCAAAGCATAAAAGTAACATTAGAAGTCTGTTCATAACTATAATAAGAAGCTATGTTTTTTGATTGGGAATATGTTGTATTTTTATTTGAAAATAAAACCCTTGCTTTATTAATTAACGGCTACTTTATTTATCATCTTAACTTTGCGTGCATTTAATGCTTCATTATTGCTAACACACGCGAGGTCTAACTACAGTAAAGCAGCGTCACATTTCTCCTTTCGCACTAATCTTTATAAAAATTGGTGATTGCATAACCGCTTTGCCCGTAAAATCTTTTTTGTTAAATTTAAAATACGACTCTAAATAATCATTAGTATAATATTTATTCGAATTAGGTAACTGAGGTTCAAAACTTACCGGGAATAATAAAGAAAGATTTTTATACGATTTTATTTTAGCATATCTTTCCAAAGTGGCGTTATCATCATGCCACTTTTCCCTGTTTTCAAAAGCTTTAACGAAAGCAGAGTCGGCGCTATCTGAAAATCTCATATCTGTTACTTTACCATTTTTATCAAAATCAATTTTGAGTATTGCAAAAGTTGGGGTAGTTGTAGACATGTAAGGTGAATGATAAAAGCTACTATAAATAGTATTTGAAATTTCTGTGTAAAGACTGTCCAAGGCAGTCGGCTTATATTTTTCCAAATCTCTCCCCTTTTCCTGGGCTTTTAAGTTACTGATCAATAAAAAGCATGAGGTGAGGGTAATAATGGTTTTTGCAATATTTTTCATGTTCAGATTTTAATTACATCTGTTACCTAAAGAACCAATTGAATATGCTGCTTGCGTAGCATCAAAACTGCCCAATAACCCCATATCGCTTGCGATTGTATCTTTAAAGGTATTTGTTTGGAATAGTCCACCTAAAGCCAGACTTTTAGCGTCAGAATCAGTAAGTCCTGGAAATAATTGTTGTAGGGAAGATGCTATTTTGGTAACATAGTTTATAGCCATTTCTTCGTGTTGCTCTATGGCGGGCATATTTTTAGCTATCATGTAAGCATGTAATGCCTCGTGCATGATAACCCTTGAAATGTATTGCTGCGAATAAGATGGCATCGTATTTTTATTTAGTTGTATAGTTATATTAAGATTACCATTGGCATCAAAATATCCATTGGGTTGTGTTGAACCATCTACCTGGTTACTAAGTGTTGTAACATCCTCAAAGGTTAAATTTAATTTATCAGAGTTCCCAAATATACTTTGTACGAGTGTATTAATTTGATTAGTTACTCCCGCAGAGATTGTTGCATCAACCATTTTTTTTAAACAGGGATCATTTACATTGTTGGTAACCTTTACTACTACCGGTGTTGTTGGGCAAGGGTTACCGGTTGGAGGAGGGAAACCCCCTATGGGTGTTACTGCTGTTTGTGTTTGAAGACTATTTACAGACAGTTTTCCCTGACTCCCGACATTGTTTAGACCGACAGGGACACAGGGGGTAGTGGGCGGAGATGATTGATTTCCATTGCTACCGCCGCCAACACCTCCTCCACCAGAACCGGTACCGCCTCCCGAGCCGTCACCGCCACCTCCTCCTGTTGTAAAAGTAACACATGTTTCTCCTAAATAAGTGTCCGGATAGGTAACACCATTAAAGCTAACTGTTTGATACCATTCCGTACAGACTGTTATTTTTTGAGCGAAGTTATCGGATTTGAGTCCCTGTGTTGTCTGTCCGCCGCCTTGGTTGATACCGGTTGGATTTCCTCCGGCAGAAATTTTTCCTGTAATAAAACCATTTTTGTAAGTCCAGCCACTTACAAAAGCACCTTTTGGAGTACTATAATAAAACTACACCGCTAAAATCGCTGTCGCGTTTATTGTATTTGTTGCCATCTAACTTATGCAGATCGCCCTTTAAATAAGCCGCGTCGGCTATAATAGTCATGATGTATGCATTGTACTTACCTAATTGCTTTATTAACAAAAACGAACTGCGACTTAAATTGGGATCATAGGCCTGATCGCCCTTTTCGTTTTTTAAGCCTAAAGCAATTTTGGCCGATGCAGCTGCATCAAAAGGCATTTCAAAAACATTATCATCAAATCGGGTATAAGTAGCCGCATGATTCCAATCAGGCTTGGTCGCCAGGCTAAAATCGAAATGGGTTGCTGTAGATTGGATGTTCAGCTTGCCGGTTCCTGAGGGGTAAGTACTTTCATACCAGCTTTTAGCCTCGGCAACTACCGGATTGGTGATCGTATTTTGTTGTGCCGTATGTGAGTCTTTTTTACAGCTGTTGATGATAAGAGCTATGGAGCTGAAAAAGACCAGCAGGAGCAAGTGTGATTTTTTTAACATGGTTTAGATGATGAAGTAATTTATTGCTGCTAAAATATCATTCCCCTATTATGACTGCAATAGGTGAAAACACCGTATTCTAAAATATAAAGCAAATATGATCTGTTTTTATTGCTGATGATCATGTAAGCCAGGCGGTGAATTTGACGAGCATATCTAAAGTCTCAAATCAAATTTATAACTTCAAAGCCTTAAACATTACTAATGGTTCTTAACTATATCTGGGTAGCCTTTTTCTTGATCGCTTTTGTAGTAGCCTTTATCAAGCTCGTCTTTTTGGGCGATACAGAAGCATTTAAGTTATTGGTTGATGGTATATTCAGTTCATCCAAATCGTCGGTAATGGATATAGCTTTGCCACTGATTGGCAATATGGCATTTTGGCTGGGTATATTGAATATTGGCGAAAAAGCGGGCGCCATTAATTTTCTTTCGCGTATTGTAGGACCTTTTTTCAAGAGGCTTTTTCCGGAAGTTCCCCACGACCACCCTGCTACCGGGCAAATGCTCATGAATTTTTCGGCCAACTTATTAGGGCTTGATAATGCTGCTACCCCGTTGGGTTTAAAAGCCATGGGGAGCTTGCAGGAGCTTAATCCCGATAAAGAATCGGCCTCAAACGCCCAGATTATGTTCCTGGTGCTGCATACTTCTGGTTTACAGCTTATACCGGTTACCATCATAGCGCAGCGGGCCATATTAAACGCCGCTAACCCTACCGATGTATTTATTCCCTGTATTATTGCCACCTACGTAGCTACTGTAGTAGGCTTGCTGGCCGTGGCCATTAAGCAGAAAATAAACTTGTTTGACAGGGTGATCATTGCCTGGCTGGGCGGTTTAACCGCCTTTATAACCCTGCTCATCTGGTGCTTTACTCATTACCTCACCAAGGGGCAAATCAGCGCGGTATCAAATGTAGGTAGTAACTTTTTGTTGTTCACTGTACCCGTATTATTTATTCTGGGGGGCCTGATTAAAAAGGTCAATGTGTTTGATGCCTTTATTGATGGTGCTAAAGCCGGGTTTGAAACTTCGGTTAAAATAATACCTTATTTAGTGGCCATGCTGGTAGGCATCAGCGTTTTTAGAAGTTGCGGAGCTTTGGATTATATGAACGACGGTTTACGCTGGGTATGCACACAATTTAACTTCAATACCCGTTTTGTGGATGCTATGCCGGTAGCCTACATGAAACCTCTGAGTGGATCTGGCTCAAAAGCCATGATGATTAATACCATGCAAACCTTTGGTGTGGATAGCTTTGCCGGTCGCCTGGGTTGTATATTCAATGGTTCAGCAGATACCACTTTTTATATCGTAGCTTTATACTTTGGCTCGGTGGGTATTAAAAAATCACGTTATGCTATCCCGGCAGGCTTAATAGCTGATTTTGCAGGCATTATTGCCGCTATCCTGGTGGCATACTTGTTTTTTGGTTAACAAAGTTGTCTTTAGCGATTTACGATACTTTCCAACAAGTTAATTTCCTCGTATATTCTTCTCTTTTTTTGTAACCAGCAGGAAAAATATTCCGTATAAGAGTACTAATTCGCCTTCATGTGATAACCTACTCATGATCGCTTTAATGGTTAACAACTGTTTTACCCCCAAATTCACCTTATCGGCGGGTGAGTTAAGAAGCATTTGATCATCATGAAACCAATTTTTAATGAAGATAAAATACGCTAAAAAAACATTTTTTTTAGTCATTTCCCTACTATCTGCACTATTTGCACGGGCGCAAACCATCAATGTTGGTAATGTTGATGCGGGACCGTATGGTTCGGGCTCAAGTATCAGTATTCCAATAAAGCTTAACAATGGTTCCGGTTGTTTTGCCGTGACTAATGAATTTGACCTTTATCTGTCGGATGCTAACGGCAATTTTGGCGCGCAGCAAAAAATAGGCAGTATCACCGGTTTTTATGCCACGTTTGTAAATGGTATTATTCCTGCCGGAACGCCATCCGGAACCGGGTATAAATTACGGGTGGCATCTACAGCGCCTGTTATTACCAGCGGCGCCTCATCGGCTTTTACTATTAACAATTCGACTGGGGTTGTTGCCGCGGTAAGCTCCCAGATCATCAATCCGCAATACCCCGAAGTATTCGGAACATGTAACGGCAAACCCAATGTCACTACAAAGTATACTTTTTTAAATCAATCCGCATCCGGAGCATCGGTTACAGCCACTTTTTTTAATGACCTGGCACAAGCCGCCGAAGGCGGCACCGTTAATGTTTCGCCCAATGCTGTTTTTGATGCCCAGGCGGCCAACTACACGGTAACTGTTAAAGCGGTAAATGGTGGCATTGTAGGTACAAAATCCTATTTACTCATGAATAACGTAGCCAATCGTGGTTTGGGTGCTACAGGTATTACCTCCGTATGCTTATCGGCAGGTAAAGGCGACCTGACTTTTAATGCCGATATCACCTCGCCCGAAACCGGTTTGCAGAATAACTATCCCGGCCATATTTATAAGGTAACCTGGGGCGATGGATCAACCAGTACATATACGCTTTGTGAGATCATAGCACAAGGCGGTAAACTGGTGCATACTTACACTGTATCATCGTGCGGCAATGTTTTTAATAATATCAAGAATGTTTTTGGGGTCGATCTGCAACTTACCAGTACTTACTGCGGTGATATTGGTACCCCGGCAACCCAATATGCACAGGTACTTACGCCGCCGGTAAATAAAATTTCGCCTGTAGATGTGGGGTGTATAAACACACCTGTTACCTTTGCTAATACCTCCTATCCGGGTCAATCAACCAGCACCACCAACACGTCTGCAAGTTGTATTAACACCGATGCCAAATACTCATGGTACGTTGACGGTGTACTGAAAGTGCAAAATTACGGCGCTACCCAACCTTTTGTTTACACTTTTACCACAACAGGTATACACAACGTAAGGTTAGTTCTGCAAAATACAGCAGGCGTTTGTGGTGCCGCGGATGTGGAAAATCCTATCTGTATCCAAAATCCGCCAAAACCAATATTTAATTTCCCTGTGAAAGCAGGCTGCAGCCCTTTAACTTTAATACCCGATAATACTTCGGTTATTGATGCCAATTGCAACAATACCAATGTATATCAATGGGTAACAGATGCGCCAGCCGGAAACCTTACTTATGCAGATAATACCAATGCTAATAGCCAACAACCCCACATGGTTTTTTCTAAGGCGGGTGTTTACCATGTTAACCTCATCATCAATACCAAAAGCTGCGGCCCGGTTTTGGGTACCGAACAAACCATAACGGTTGATGATACGCCAACAGCCCAGTTATCGGCGGATGCATCGGTATGTGGTATTAACCAAACCCTTAAATTCAATACTGATGCCAGTATTACCCACACTGTTTTAGGTGGCATAGGCGAACTTAAACCCGATTCTTACACCTGGATAATAAGCGGAGGAGCGGCTGAGTTTACGGGAGGTACAACGGCCAATTCCCAATATCCGCAGATATTATTTCATGACGCGGCAACTTATACGGTTAGTGTAGCGGTAAAAAACAATTGCGGGCAACCAGCTACAGCTATCCAGCATCTTACCTTCCAGGTGTCGCCAACCATCAGCGCAAATGGCCCTGCTTCTGTTTGCGCCGGGTCGGATATCAGCCTTACAGGTACAGTACCCAGCGGCACAATAACCGGTCAGGTATGGAAAGGTGGCACGGGAACTTTTAGCAACGCTAACGCATTGGTTACTACCTATACCCCATCCGCTGCCGATATTGCTGCGGGTAAAGTAATCTTCTCCTTAACCGGTACAACGTCGTTAGCCCCGCCCTGTGATAAGGTGGTAAGCACGGTCACGGTTACAATTCAACCGCAAACGGTTATTACCAGCGCTCCGGAAGTAAATAACCAGTGTTCGGGCACGGCCCTTAATTATCACATCACCTCAACACCCGGCAGCGCTTATAGCTGGACGGTGGATCCCACTAAAACATCGCCATCGGTTACAGGTTATACCAACGGAAGCGGTTCTGCTATCAATGATGTGCTTACCAACAACGATCCATCAAATCTTGCGATAGTGACCTATATTATACAGGCTACCGGCGGCAACTGTAACGGTGATCCTTTTACCTTAACGGTTCATGTTTTGCCTACAAACATTACGGCCGATTTTACGCCCAGTGTAACCGAGGGCTGCGGAGAGTTAACCGTTCAATTCACTAATACCTCGGCGCCACTCAACAGCAGTTTTGTATGGAATTTTGGCGATAACACACCCACTTCATCAGCAGTTAATCCATCACATACTTTTGAACCCGGCACTGATGGTAAGGACAAAACTTATACGGTGACTTTGCAATTGGTTAGCTCCTGTGGTAATATACCCATCAAGTCTGCTACCATCACTGTACACCCGGCAGCGCCTGTCGCGCTTATTCTTCCAGGTCCGCTTAGTGGCTGTTCGCCGTTTGATGTGACCGTCCAAAATGCCTCGCCGGGCAATAATAAAAGCTATACGTATCACTTATATGATCCGGCCACACAACAGGATGTCCTACCATCGATAACGCTTACAGATAAAAGTGCGGCTGTTTTCCATGTAGTTTCTACATTGGCCAAATTGTACAAATTGTATATGGTAGCCGAAGATCTTTGCGGTAATACTACAAAAAGTATAGAATGGCCTATCTCGGTATCGCCACCCGATTTTGTTGCAAAAACGTTTGTGACGGATAATAATAATACAGGCTGTGCTCCTTTCCCAACCAGCTTTGTGAATGCCTCAACCGGAGGCGATATATTTACCTATAACATATATGCCCCTGATGGTAATGTTACTCATATAACTGCAGGCGGTTTAGGCAGCACGCTTAATTATACGTTTAACCAGGCAGGTGTTTACAATGTTTCTATAACGGCGGCAAATGGCTGTTCGTCTATTGAATCGGATAAAGTAACGGTTACGGTAAACCCGTTACCATTGCCTGCTTTCTCTGCCGATGTTACTACGGGTTGTAAGACGCTGGTGGTAAATTTTACTAACAGCACGCAAGCGCCGGACGGTAATTCCAGCGCAAGCTCGTACCAGTACGACTGGGATTTTGGCGATGGCAGTCCGCACGTGTTTGAGCAAAACCCGGCTCCGCACACTTACCAGTTTAGTAACACACCCTTTACGGTTACGCTGGTGGCCACCAACCCGGTAACCGGATGTACAGCAACGCTGGTTAAAAACAGTTATATCACAGTTAACCCTCCGCCGTTCACGGCATTCGGGGTAAAACCAGATACGGTTATCAGTATCCCTAATTACCGGTTTACTTTTGTTGATCAAACCACCAACGGCCCTACACAATGGCATTGGGACTTTGGCGACGGGCAAACCTCCAACAATCAAAACCCTGCGCATAGTTATATTGATACAGGCACCTATAAAGTAACCTTAACCGCTTACCGAGGTAGCTGCGACAGCGTGATCTCGCACAAAGTTCATATTACAGGTATCCCCGGTCAGCTTTATCTGCCCAACGCGTTTATGCCGACAAGTGGCTCAACAGAGCTTCAGAAATTTATAGCCAAAGGCTCCGGCATTAAAAAATGGCATTTGCAGGTATACAATAATTACGGGCAGCTGATGTGGGAAACCGATAAACTCGATGATTTCAAAGGTACTCCTGTAAATGGTGATGGCTGGGATGGCACCTTCAGAGGATCGCCGGTACAGCAGGGTGTTTATATATGGCAGGCCTCTGCAACATTTATCAACGGAACAGAATGGAAAGGAATGAGCTATAACAACTCCTTACCCAAACGAACAGGTACCATCAATTTAATACGATAGCAGATGCGCAACTCATTAAAAAAAGGTATTTTGTTTTTTGCAGCCCTGCTGACCGGCATAGCCACTTTTGCCCAGGATCATATGTATTCGCAATTCTTTAATTCGCCGGTATACTTAAACCCTGCATTGAACGGTCAGTTCCCCGGCGATCTGCGGATGAACCTTATTTACCGAAACCAGTATACATCGGTGCCGGGAGGCTTTAATTATATCACCGCTTCGGTTGATTATAATATTCCCCGGTTTGGCGGCGGTGTGGGCTTATTGTTTACCCGTGGCAGCGAAGGGGCCGCCGGACTTGTTAAAAATAACATAGCGGGTGTTTATTCCTACAGTGTAGGTTCCGAAGATTTTGTATTATCATTTGGTTTACAGGCGGGCATTACCAATCGTTCGGTTAATTATGGTAAACTGGTATTCAGCGATCAGATCGACCCGCAATTTGGTTATGTGCCGGGTACCCCAACTGCCGCGGAACCACCGCTTTTTGATAACCGTTATTATTTTGATGCGGGCGCTGGCATTAACCTGGTCATCAGTGATTTTAATATTGGCGGTGCCTTACAACATATTAACCGGCCCAATGAATCGTTTACGGGTATCCCGGCCAAACTGCCCATGCGGATTACAGCCCACGCGAGTTACCGGCTTGACCTGAACCCTTATGCCAACCTTGACGAGGATGAGAAATCATTTCTGATCCCATCAGTTATTTTATACAAACAGGCCAGTGCACAATCAATCAATGCCGGGATGCAATTTAAAAGGAGAAGTATCAACGCGGGCCTGTGGTACCGCACTGGGGGATCGGCAGGGCCGAGCGCTGTAGTGCTCTCGCTGATATTCGACATATTCGTTCACCATGATGGCGGCGAAAAGCTGCGTTTGGGGGTTAGCCATGATGCTCCTTTCGGGGGTTTAAATTATAGTAATACCAGTGGTTCATCAGAGGGAAGTATCGGTTATGAAACTACACTCCCGTCCCGCTCCGATACTTACCGTAAATTTGAGGGTTCACGGCGTTGCTATGATTTTTATTAGCGGTTAGTTGATTTTGATCAAGTATGGTATTTAAAAACAATGGGGCAAATCGTTATACTGAGTTTTAGTATCTTTACTCCCTGATTCTTCTACCCGGGTTTAGTGGTTTTAACTGATCATATATTTTTTAAAAAAAATTAATTGTGCAGGCAACCTTTTATTATCCGGCTACGTGGTAACTGAAAAAACGATAAAGAATAGTACAATTTAACCCCATTTGAACCCCTTATATGGGAGAAGCGGAACTACAACAACTTATTGCGGGCTGTTTGCAGCAAAGCCGAAAGGATCAGAAAATGCTTTACAAGGCATTTTATGGCTTTGCTATGAGCATATGTTTGCGATATGCCGGTAACCGCTATGAAGCTGCTGAGATCATGAATCAGGGTTTTTTAAAAGTATTCACTAATTTGCATAAATATGATACGGGACGTCCGTTCATTGCCTGGGTTGGCCGTATTATGATGAATACTTCGGTTGATTATTACAGGAGTAACCTGAAACTGTCGCTTAATGATGATCTGGATGCTGCTGAAGATATAGGTCATGATGAGTTACCCGATCAGAAATTGAATTATGATGATCTGCTGAGCATGATACAGCAGTTGCCAAATGCTTACCGTACCGTATTTAACTTGTTTGCTATTGAAGGATTCTCGCACGAAGAAATAGCAAACCAGTTAGGTATCAGCACGGGTACATCAAAATCAAACTTATTTAAAGCGAGAGAAAAACTAAAAATTATGGTACTCAACTCCGGCCGTTTGCCGGACAGTGGTTCTGAGGATATCCGGCACAAAATTATTGCCATAGGTGCGTTTAGCGTCGGACTATCACAATTGATTGAATTAATAATGCGATGAAAGGGAAAAACGAAAATAAATTAGATCAGCTATTCAAAGACGGGTTATCCGGCTCTGAGGATCATATTGCTTTTCGTGAGGAGGATTGGGCTTCTATGGAGCGCCTGCTGGATAATAAACCCAGCAAGAAGGCGGTCATCAGGAAGATAATTTATTACTCAGCGGCGATAGCGGCTATTTTACTATTGGCAGCAGGTTTATTCTTCTTTAACAGGAATGATAAAGCAGAAAAACCGAAAGATGAGCTGGCTATTAAACCAAAGATCAAAACAGATACGCAGATACCTGTCCAAAAAGATAATGGCCAAAATAATCTGCCTGTTGCAAAAGACTCGATTAAAAATGTTAACCCGGATAATGAAAATCTGGTTAAAAATAATGCGAATGGTGGCAAGAACGAAACAGGATCTGCTTTGGGTGTTAATCCGGGTAAGCATAATCAGCAGAATAATGTACCGGTAGGTCAAAACCCGGTAAATACAGTAAATTCGAATGTGCCAGGTAATAAAACCACAAAAGATAGTTCTGACCAGAATAAGGTTAGCCCGGTAAATGATCAAAACAAGGTAATTGATCCAACAAAAATTGCTTCAACCAAGGATCAAAAACAAAATGATCTGGCTGTCAATCCAACTAATGCCAACCAACCGGATACTGCTGGTAAGGTAACCGTGCCTGTGCAACAGACTAAAAAAGATAAGCCTTCCCTTAAACCAATATTAAGAACAGGGCCGCGCTTTACCCTGGCTATACTGGCCGCGCCAGATCTGAACGCGGTAAATTCATTCAGCCGTAACCAGGTAGGTACAAACTTTGGCTTGCAGTTGGGTATACATCTGTCTAAAAAATTCAGTATAACAACCGGTGCCTCTTATGCGGTTAAACCTTACCAGGCCAGTGGCAGTCAGTATAATTCTGCCAATTGGCAAGGTGTACCAGCTGCAAATCTTCCGGATTATGTAACAGCCAATTGCAAGGTTCTGGATATACCATTGAATCTGAACTATCAATTCTATGCCAGGGGGAGAAACAAGTTTGCTATAGGCAGTGGCTTATCATCCTATATTATGCTGCGCGAAAACTACCATTTTGAATTTGCCGATGGCATGAAACCAGCATATGATATCCAGGTTGCTGGCCGTAACCAGCATTGGTTAGGTGTACTGAATTTAAACGCTACTTATGAGCGCCGGATCAACTCCAAATTCAGTACCATTATACAACCTTACATGAAGCTACCAGTTACCGGTATTGGTGTTGGGCGTGTTGACCTCAGATCAACAGGCGTGGCCGTTGGTGTAAGCTGGAATATCAATCCGTTCAAACCTAAATAAAACAGGATAAAAAAATAAAAGAGTCCCGCTATCTTTAAAATGGCGGGACTCTTTTATTACAGACCTTTTAAATTGTCAAATTTTTCACTCGTTTTTAGCCAGTAAAATAATGTCTTTTCCTTCTATAATCTGCTTGTTATAATCATCTTTGGTAATGTTGATCATCGCATGGGCTAATTCCTGCAAGGTCACAAAGCCACCAGGGTACAGTGCCCTGCCAATAGGAAACAGCCAGTTGATATACTTATAAAAACTATGCGTATTTGATAAACCTTTTATTGGTTTGATGAAACCCGGACGAAAAGCAAATGCCCGTTTAAAAGGTAGTTGCATTAAATCGTTCTCCGTTTTTCCTTTTACAGCTGCCCAGCCTTTACCCTTTTCATTACTGTCGGTTCCGGCTCCCGAGATATAACAAAAGATCATGTCGGGATTGAGTTTGCTCAGTGTTCTGGCTACATGCATGGTTAGCGTGTAGGTTAACCGGAAGTATTCCTCAGCTTTCATTCCTACCGAAGATACACCTAAACAGAAATAACAGGCGTTATAACCCGATAATTCGCTTTCAATGGCCGAAAGATCAAAAAAGTTATCGTGGATGACCTCTTTAAGTTTTGGGTGTGCAATGCCCACGCTTTTTCTGTTGACCACCAAAACGGCTTCAACATCGGTGTGCTGTAAACATTCATGCATCACCCCCTCGCCTACCATGCCGGTGGCGCCGGTTATAATGACTCTTATTTTTGTTTTCATATTATGCAGGGTTGACTAACATTAACCAGGTAAGGTCAAATGCTTCGTTAATGATCTGTTCTTGTTTGTCGGCACACAGGTCGCATTTCATCAGGAACTCATACATCCCGTTAATCTGGCTCCAGGCAAGCGTAGTGATCAGTTCGATGGGCAAATTTTTAAATATACCGGCCTGTACAGCACCCTCTAAAAGTTGCGTATGTTGGCGGGAATGTTTGGCCATATCCTCGGCAGGAACCAGGGCCAGATGCGGCGAAAAATGGAACTGTTGAAGAAAAAAGAACTCTTCCGGATGTGCAACTGCCCATTTTAATGCGTACACAAACATATTCCTGAACTTGTCTTTAAAGACTTCGCCCTGGTTGATCTTTTCAAACAGGTACGTGTTCAGCTCCTCTTTTGTTTGGTTGTACAGGGCCACTACCAACTCGTCCTTGGTTTTAAAATAATGAAAAAGCGTACCGTTTGAAACACCGGCTCAACGGCTATTTTGCTGGTAGGTGTTCCGTGAAAACCATATTGTACAAACAGTTTTAAGGCTGTTGAAAGAATTGATGCTGGCTTATCCATATATAAATTGACTAATCACTCTATAAATGTAAATAAAATTCGGGATCAAAAAATTATTTAGCTGTTAATCAGGATTTAAATCATAAAATATTAAAATAAAAAGACAATTCTTTATCTGCCGGGCAACCCTTTGCTACAAAGCAACGATATATTAATAGACGTCCATA
Source organism: Mucilaginibacter sp. RCC_168 (assembly GCF_041355315.1). NCBI lineage: Bacteria > Pseudomonadati > Bacteroidota > Sphingobacteriia > Sphingobacteriales > Sphingobacteriaceae > Mucilaginibacter > Mucilaginibacter sp. RCC_168. Next base: position 118,408 of record NZ_JBFUPN010000013.1, on the reverse strand, counting down.
TTAGAGCCTGCAGGTGTATCCTGGGGGTATGGTGTAAAAAGCTTGATAAATTTTAATTATCTGCCATGGTACCTGTTTCAGTTGTGATCATTACTAAAAACGAAGCCGAAATGATAGGCCGTAGCATCACAATGCTGAGGCAGTTAACCGATGATATTGTTGTGGTTGATAACGATAGTACCGACCATACTATGGACATTTCGATAGAAAACGGGTGCCGGGTTTATCAGAAAAGCTGGGATGGTTACGGAGCAAACAAAAATAAAGGCATTGAACTTGCCCGGTACAACTGGATATTAAGTATCGATGCCGACGAAATTCCTGATTCGGCCCTGCTTACATCCATCAAACAGCTCAAACTGGATGATTGCAATACCGTTTACGATATACCTTTCAAAGCTTATTACGGCAACAAACCCATCAACTTTGGCAACTGGGGCCGCGATCATCACATCCGGTTATTTAATCGTACCCGCGTTAAATGGTCTGAAACACCCGTGCATGAAACCTTGATGATGCCGCAAAATATGCGTGTTGAAAAATTGAGTGGCCACTTGCATCACTATTCGGTTAAAAATGTGCAGGAGCATGAAGCCAAAATTACTCATTATGCTCAATTGAGCGCTTTAAAATATCTGCAAAGCGGTAAAAAAGCGAGTCTGGTGAAATTATACCTTGCTCCTTTGTTTCATTTTGTAAAAGCTTATGTATTTTTATTTGGTTTTTTGGATGGCAAAGAAGGTTGGAACATAGCCCGTATGGCCTTTAAAAATACCTGGTTAAAATATTATTACCTGGATAAAGCCAGACATAATCCTGTACAAAAGAAAAACTTATATGAAGTACCCATTATTGCGTATGAATTTAAAGCCAATGCTCATACCGAATAAAGCAGGGCGCCGCCCATGAAAAAAAGGCTGATCCAAAATCTGTCTGCCAATACACTGCAATTGGTGATCAATCAATTGTTTGGTGTGCTAATGTTTTATGTACTCTCGGTAAATTTAAGTAAAGATAGCTTTGGTCTTATCAATCTTGCACTTACGGTAGTATTTACCGCATTCAACATTCTTTCTTTTGGTATTGATCAAACAGTAGTTAAAAAAGTAGCCCATGGTGATGATGCCCGCAGCGTTTTATCCATCTATATATTTCATGTAGTTTTTACGGGGATCTTGTTTTATGCGATCCTGATATTAGGCAAAATGGTTTTCGCCGGCGACGCCCTGCTTTACCGGCTTATTTTATTTGTAGGAGCAGGCAAGCTCATGATCTTTTTCTCTACCCCACTGAAACAGGTATCCGGCGGGATGGAGCGGTTTAAGCTGCAGGCCTATATGCTGGTAGTATCAAACATAGTGCGGGGCAGTGCCTTGGTTGTGCTGGCGGTAACGCATTTGCTCAGCATTGATCATATCATGTGGGTATTTATAGCAGGTGATACGTTGGAATTGTTATGTTCTGTTTACCTGTTCAAAAAATACATCCACATTTCCATTGCGCCGCGATGGAATAAAACGGAATACGGTTTGTTGATCATACAATCGTTACCACAAATAGGTGTTGTACTGATCACCTCGGCGCTGGCCCGGTTTGACTGGCTGTTTATCGGTTTCATGGTATCGGCAGTAAAACTGGCCGAATATAGCTTTGCCTATAAAGTATTCGAAATATCTACCCTGCCCCTGCTGGCCATTGCCCCCTTATTGGTACCCAGATTTACCCGCTTGTTTAAAAATGAAAGCTATAACAGAAGCTATCTCCAACTGATTATCAGGGCGGAGATGGTTATCGCCGCGTTTACCGGTTTACTATTAAACATGTGCTGGAACCCTTTGATTGATTACGTTACCGGGGGGAAGTATGGCGTTGTAAATAGCTATACCATTTTCATCCTGTCGTTATGCCTTCCCTTCATATATGTCATGAATTTTTTCTGGACGATATATTTTGTACAAAACCGGCTCAAAATGATCCTGCAGGTTTTTCTGGTAACGTTTGCCATAAATGTTGCCGGCGATCTGTTGTTGATCCCTTTTTTTAAAAATGAAGGCGCCGCCATTGCTTTTTTGGCAGCATGTGTTGTACAGGCTGTTTTATTTAATTCGAAAAATAAAATAAGCGAATTGAACGGAACCTTACTTATTTTACTAAAGTGCACTGCCTGTGCGCTTGTCAGTGGTGCAGCAGCCAAACTACTTTTCCAAAGTTTCTGTATGGCTATACCCGCTTCAATAGTTTTTTACTTTTTGATCATAATAATTACCCGCCAAATCAAACCCGCCGATTATAAAGATCTCAGCAAAATACTGTTAGGTGAGCGTATCAAGTAGTTAGTATCGAGTATCACGATTTAAAAAAAAGCAACGCCCATTCAAGCGTCCACGCTTGAATGCAAAACTGGTGAGCGTCCGCGCTCACGATTCCTGCATTTGTATGGGTAAATATTCCGTTGACGTTTATGCAGATGACGAAATTGAGCGTGGACGCTCATCGGAAGTTAGTTCAAGCGTGGACGCTTGAACTGGCGCATTCCTACAAAAAGTCTTGATACTTGATACTCGCTACTTGATACTAATCCCCTGGTTCTTTTTTAAAATAAACTCAGGCAACCAATCCCATTTTCAGGTCGTAATGATTATAAAGAAACCGGAGCATGTTGACCAGAGCAGTGGCTTTTTATAAGCATAGAATAAAGGATAAGGTGGATTGGAGATTGCTCGCCTTTTTGCTGCTGTTTTTAAACGTAAAGCTGGCCATAAAAATTCCGGTTATTATTTTGTTTAGCCTTTGGCCATGCAATTTCAAGTTCGGGTTTACATTTAAAGGCTCGCGCCTGCCGCTTTTTTATCCGCTGATCATCGTTATTGCTTTAGTTGATTGGCTCATTTATAAAGGCTATGCAGATAGTCATTATAACATCCTGTTAGTTACAGGAATGAGTTTCTGGCTGCTGTGCATATTGGCCATACACAAGGTTAAACTGGCTGTTGATAATGCCCCAACCCAGATCGTACATCAAACCATAACCGCCTTCTTTATTATCAATACCTTAATATCAATATTGACGCTGGCAATTATCGTCCTAAAAACGCATGCTATCAACCCCTATACTTACCAGGGGCAATATCAGAAATACTTTATCAATACCGGCGATTACATTAAAGGTATAACCTTTGATACTTCCATCACCAATGCCACTTTGAACGCCTTTGGTGTAGTTTACTTTTTGATCAGGAAAAACGCGGTAATGCTTTTAGTTTGTATGGCTTCGTTGCTGCTTACCGGCAGTAACTTCATTAACCTGGCTTTATTACCCATATTACTGTTGCTGTTTGCTTTTAAAACCAACCGTTACCAAAAAAGCCTTGTTGTTGTTTGTCTTGTTTTTTTGATTGTTTTTATGGCGAAAATATCGCCGCAGAATAATAAATACGCCACGCTAACGCTGGTTCATCTATTTAAGAAACATATACCTGTAAATACCGACACCAAACACAAAAACATACAGGCAAACCTGCGCATTACAGACCGCCCCGACAACACACTGACACCCGAAGAGCGTAAACAGAAGATAGCTACTTTATACCTGGACAGCGTCGGCAAAATATTGGATTCGATACGGGCGAGCAAACGCCCCAGGTATGCAAAAAACGTTTACCTGGCCGAAGGCGGGCGTATAGCGATTAAAGAGGATGATATTAATAGCGATTATTACCAAAGCAAAAAGGAAACACCGGTTGAACAATTACAACTACTGGATTTTATAAGGGAGCACAAGGCCGCTCTGCCTATATCCGGGAATAATAATTATATCGCTCCTTTACCCGGAAAGGCCATGGGACTTTTGCAAACCACGGCTCTTTTTCGCGGGCATTTGAGCAAGACTTTAACCGGGGCCGGCATGGGTAATTTTTCATCAAAGATCGCTTACCGGGCGGCAGGGTTTGCTTTTGCGGGGGGCTATCCGTCCAGTGATATTTATATCAATCATGATTTCCTGGTCAATCACCTCGATCTGTACCTGAATTTCTTTAGCAAACGATCAGGTTATCATTCCCTAATAAATAGCCCATTCTCGGTTTATGATCAATTGTTGGCAGAATATGGTCTGCTTGGTCTTATCCTGTTTATAATCTATTACCTAGGCTTTTTTGCCAAACATTATAAAAAGCTCACCTACGGCTTACCCATACTGTTTTTAATGCTGGCAGTGCTGTTTACCGATTACTGGTTTGAGCAACTATCGGTCATGGTTTTTTTTGAGCTGCTGCTATTGCTCAATATCAAAGAAAATCAAACCGTTAAATCTATTCAATAATGAATTTTGATACACCCAAAATAACGGTTTTAATGCCCGCCTATAATGCGGGTAAATACATCGCGGATGCTATTGGGTCGGTTTTGGAGCAATCGTTTACCGATTTTGAGCTGCTGATCATTAATGATGGATCAACAGATGATACCGTTGATGTGATCAACTCATTTACCGACCCCCGCATAGTGATGATACACCAGGACAACAAAGGTGTGTCGCTGGCCTTGAATACCGGGTTAAAATACGCCCGTGCGCCTTACATCGCCCGGTTTGATGCTGATGATGTTTGCCATCCCAGGCGCTTACAGCTACAATATGATTTTATGATAAATCATCCCGATTACAGTATTATAGGCTCCGCGGCCGACTACATGGATATGGAGGGTACTTATCTTTTTACCTCCACCCCGCCGGCTGTCAATAATGAAGATATTCAACAACTGGCATCATCTGTTTGTCCGTTTATACACTCCACCGTATGCTATAAAAAAGAGGTGATCATAAAAGCGGGCGGCTACAACGAATATGCTTATACCTATGAGGATCATTTTTTATGGGTAAACATCCTTAAAGATCAAAAGGCTTATAATTTTTCGCAACCACTGATAAAACTGAGGTTAAACCCAGAATCCATCACCATCGACGAAAAGTGGCGTCCGCGAAAATTCCTCCAAATAAAATATGCCACGCTTAAAAGCAGGAACATTACATCGGATGAGGGCAGCCAGCTAACTCAAATGGGCGAAAAACAATACTCGCATCAGGTTAAACATGGCTCTTATTACGCCTTATGCGCCAAAAAATTACTGATCAACAATTACCATCCGCAAAAGGCTCGCTTGCATGTAGCTAAGGCCATCAGCATATCACCCTTACGATTGGATAATTATTTATTATACACAGTTAGCTACCTGCCAGAAAAACTGGTGATGTGGCTGTATAAAATAAGCACCGGGAGGCAGGCACAATGATCAAAGTAGCATTTATAACCCGGTCTACCATATACACCGTACCCGGCGGCGATACCATTCAGGCTGTACAAACGGCACGGCACCTCACAGAAATGGGCATCACTGCCGATATCAGATTGGCTAACGAAAGTATATCCTATGGTCATTACGATCTGCTGCATTTTTTTAACCTTACCCGCCCGGCCGATATATTGTATCATAGCCAAAAGGCCGGTAAACCTTACGTGGTATCTACCATTTTGTGCAATTACGGCGAGTATGATAAATACCATCGCAAAGGCATGGGCAGACTGCTTCGTTACCTGTCGACCGATACCATCGAGTATATTAAGTCCATAGCCCGTTACCTGCTGGGGCGCGATAGTTTGGCCAGTTTATCTTATACCTGGCTTGGCCAGCGTAAGAGCATCAAGAATATATTGAGCCGGGCGGCCATGATACTGCCCAATTCAGAGTCGGAATATCGGCGGGTGATCCAATCGTACGAACGCAAGGTAAAACACCTGGTGGTACCTAACGGTGCCGATCAGAATATGTTTCAATATGATCCGGAAATTAAAAAAGACGAGAAACTGGTGATCTGCGCCGCCCGCATAGAGGGGATCAAAAATCAGCTGAACCTGATACGCGCGCTCAACAATACCTCCTACCGTTTATTGTTGATCGGTACACATGCTCCCAACCAGTTGGCCTATTACCAGGAATGCCGGGAGATAGCCGCCGATAACGTGGTTTTTATTGACCACATCCCTCAACAGGAGCTGGTGAAATATTATCGCAGGGCAAAAGTGCATATCCTGCCCAGTTGGTTTGAAACCACCGGCCTAAGCTCGATCGAGGCTGCACTGATGGGCTGCAATATCGTAACCAGTGATAAGGGTGATGTACGTGAGTATTTTGCCGACGACGCCTTTTATTGCGACCCCTCATCACCTGAAAGTATCCTGGCTGCTGTTGAAAAAGCCAGCACTACACCTTATAACGAAACCTTAAGACATCGCATATTAAAACAATACACCTGGAAACAGGCGGCTTCACAAACATTAAAAGCATATCAATCAGTATTATAGCCATGAAATTACGTATAGCCATATTAGGAACCCGGGGCATCCCCAATTATTACGGTGGATTTGAGCATATATCTGAATATGTATCGGCCGGTTTGGTAAAACGCGGTCATTCGGTAACCGTTTATAACTCGCACAACCATCCGTATACTCAGGATAGCTGGAACGGCGTAGAAATAAAACACTGTTACGACCCGGAATACCTGATAGGTACCGCCGGACAGTTTGTTTATGATATGAATTGCCTGTTGGATGCCCGCAAAAATAAGTTTGATGTGGTACTCATTATGGGCTATACCAGCAGCTCGGTTTGGGGTAAACTTTATCCAAAAAACAGTACCATCATCACCAATATGGATGGTATGGAGTGGAAACGTTCCAAGTACTCTAAACCGGTACAGCAGTTTTTAAAATATGCCGAAAAGCTGGCTGTAAAATACAGTCATTATTATGTAGCCGACTCCAGGGTGATCAAATCATACCTGGCTGATAAATATAATATCAACAGCGAATACATTCCTTATGGTGCCGATGTTTACTCAGATCTTGAACGTGAACAGTACGACTTTAACGAAGCCTTAAAAGAAGATTATTTTCTGCTGATGGCACGTATGGAGCCCGAGAACAATATTGAAACTATTTTGGATGGGTTTAACAAAAGCAACTCTTCCAGAAAATTCAAAGTTTTGGGCGATACCGGCAACCGCTTTGGTAAGTATATCACCAACAAGTTTAATAACGATGAGCGTATAGAATTTAAAGGATCTATTTTTGATAATCCCAAAGTTAGATCGCTGCAAAATAACTCTTACCTGTATTTTCATGGGCATAGCGTAGGCGGTACCAATCCATCACTACTGGAAGCCATGGCCAGCGAGGCACTTATCGCTGCGCATAACAATCCCTTCAATAAATCGGTGCTGAATACCGATGCTTTTTATTTCTCCAATGCCGGCGAAGTACAGGAACTGGTGGAAAACGTACAGCGCCAAGACACAGAAAAAAGCATGGTGATGAATAACCTGCATAAGATCCAGGACCAGTTTAATTGGGAACGGGTGATTGATCAGTATGAGGAATTTATTGTTGAAAGCTATAAACACGCCAATCATGAAGCAATTATTGCTCATTAATGATACACCGGCTAATAGGATAAGCTATTACCATGTGCTCTTGCTCATGGCAAGCCTGCCTTTTGATATGTTTTACAGCCATATCATCCTCATCAGTTTTACGCTGCACACGCTCATTCATCTGGATAAAAGCAAGCTAAAATCATTACGTACTTTTAAGCTGCTGATACTGCCTTCTGTTTTATTTATTACCATCATCGCCACCATTTATTCCATCAACCCAAAGGCTGCTTTTAATGAATGGACGCTAAGGATACCACTTTTACTATTCCCGGTTGTGTTCCTGCTCAATGGGCTTGATTTGAAAAAGTACCGGGAAAGCTTATTAATGGGCTTTTCGCTGGTTTGCGCGTTGACGGTTTTTTACCTGTTCGCGGTGGTTTTGGTCACCATCAGGTTTTATCATATGCCATTAAGGGCCATTTTTGGTGAAGGTTTTACCAATCATAATTTTGCCGGCCCGTTAAAGATCCATGCCACTTTTTTTTCATTTCAGCTGGTTATCGCGCTGGTTTACCTCCTATCTGTTATAATCAGGGGAGTAACATCCAGGTCGTTAAGAAACGTGTATATCATCAGTTGCCTTATCCTGATATGCGGCATGGTGCAGCTGAGTTCCAAATCGATACTGTTTATCCTGTTTGTGGCTGTAAATGTGGTGCTACCCTGGTTTTTGTTAAAGGGCAGGCAACGCCAGCGCTATATACTCACCGGCCTGTTAGTCACCGTAACCGCGATTGGGGGTATTTTGAGCATATCAACCTTCAGGGATCGCTACGTAACCCTTCTGAAAGACGACATTTCAATAGATAAAACCATTCCCCGGAACTCCGATTCACGTTTTGAACGCTGGCGGGTTGCTGCCGCACGGATAAAAGATAAACCATTATTGGGGTATGGCTCGGGTTCGGAGGTGAGCTTGTTGAAAGACGATTTTTATAATGCCAAAATGTATAGCTCCTATCTCAAAGGTCTAAATTCGCATAATCAGTATATCAGTTTTGTATTGAAATCAGGCATATGGGGATTAGCCATTTATATGCTCACCCTGGTTTATGGATTTAAAATGGCCTTCAAAAGAAAAGATGTGCTGTTCATCAGTTTTATGCTGATCATAGTCATTGTATCTGTAAGTGAAAACATACTCGATGTAGATAAAGGTGTGATGTTTTACAGCTTTTTCTTTTCTTTTTTCCTGTTCTCGGCTCCTGATAATGAAACAGTTATCAAAGAGCAGCAAAAACCTGATGAATATTTAATACCACTGGCAACCAACGTATTGGCTGCTACGTCATAATAGTATAACTACTAAATATACAGCACTGTGGCAGAGATCAAAAAAAACATATTAGCAACACTGGCCTATTTCGATGTGTTCAATTACCCGCTTACGCGCGAAGAAATAGGTTTGTTTCTGCCCGTTAAGTGTGACCCTATAGATTTTGATCTGGCCATGACCTGCCTGGTGGGCTGTAGACTCATTTACCGTTTCGACAGATTCTATACGCTAAAGAACGACCCATACCTGATCAAAAGAAGGAACGACGGAAACCGCAGGGCGGCCGAGATGATTAAAACGGCCCGCAAGGTCGGTAATATTCTCATCCGTTTTCCCTATGTACGTGGTATTGCTATTTCGGGCTCGTTATCAAAAAATTATGCCGATGCCGAATCAGATATCGATCTGTTTATTGTTACCGCTCCCAACCGCATGTGGGTGGCCCGTACGCTGATGCACTTTTTAAAGAAATTGACCTTTTTGGTTAACCGGGAACATTACTTCTGTATGAATTATTATATAGATGAGCAGCAACTGGAAATTGCCGAAAAGAATATCTACACAGCCACTGAAGTGGTTACCCTGATCCCGATACAAGGCGATACCACTTTTGCCGATTTCTTTACCGCCAACGCCTGGACGCGCGATTATCTGCCGAACCACATTATGCGGGTATCAACGGCCAAACCTTTAAGCCGGCTGCCGTTTAAAAGCAGTATCGAATGGTTATTGAACAACCGCCTGGGCGAGTTGCTGGATAATAAATTAATGAGGATCACGGCCAGTCGCTGGAATCAAAAAACACGTGAAAAAAGATTAAACGATCATGGCGTGCTGCTGGCCATGGCAACCGGCAAGCATTATGCTAAACCCGATCCAAAGAATTTCCAGATCAACCTTATCAGTCGCTACGAAGCACGAATAGCGCAATTACTGGTAGAAAATCAGCATAGTGTAGCGAATTAATAAATAATGGACATGAAAAGGCCTGCTTGCGCTCGTTTCTAATTTGCAACAAGTGCAAGTGAATTTAATTTTAACCGGGCTAACTTTTCTTGCCTTCTACATGAATATTAATAAGGCTTGTATGCGTCATATTTAAAGTTTTACCTGGCGTTGCCTGTAGGTTGGATATGAGATACTTGTCCATTACAGCCTTAGAATGATGTATATAGTCATCCTCGTACCCTTGTTCGGTAAAGGCAACCAATGGTTTTCCATAATACATTTGCCCCTTGTCATCAACGTATACACTAAATGAGTAGGAAAAATTTGCATCTGCTTTGTTGACCGTAATGCTATAACTTGGATTAAAATAATCATCGGAAGTGTCAAAATTATTCAAGATATCCCCCTCTGCTTTCCATTTGTTTACTTTTACTGACGGGCTTTTACTTACTAAAACTACGGGTTGCCGCGCAGCAAAAGCCTTTTTGTAATCGCTATTGGCCCGGCTTACTAACGAACTGATAAACAGACTATCTTTACGACTTGATTGTCGGACTGTTGTAATATCACTATGTAATACGTTATGAATATAATTATTAGCGTAAAAGGTCATATACACTTCTGCTCCCCTTGTATCTATTGAATCGGCCTGTGATTTCAGGACCTCAAACACCAGGCTATCCTTACTCATCTTTCTTAATTTTAACCATGTTCTGGCCGTATTAAAAACAGAATCATAACCACGGGTGAGTGGAAAGTTCAAAAAGGCTTTTTTATCAAAACTGTAAATACTAACAGAGTCGTCAGAAACAAATTTCAGCTTCCACTGAGGTTCTAATTGAAAACCATCTTCAGTAAAGGAGAGGCCATTTTTTTGTCGGCGGCTGATCTCGGTATAACTGACGCCCTCAACGGATTTAAAAGATATCAGGTCCTTTTCGCCATTGTGTTTAATTACCGGTGCAGGTTTGCAGCCTGTGTATATCAAGGCAATGATTAAAAAACATATCATCCCCCGATTTGCAGATTTCCTTTTCATAGTCTCAGTTGTATATACTAAAGATAATCAATATTATCCTTTGCTGTATAATATTTCGCTTGCGCTCGTTTGCAACGAGTGCTTAACGTGGGTTAGCGTTTATAACGCGAAATCAAAGTCTAACAATATCACTTCCATTAATCCATCTTCACCCGCATAATTTACAGCCAAACTATATAGATAATGTTCTGGCATGGTGACAATACCAGTCTTTACAGGATTGTTATGAATATAATCCAACTTCTGCGAAAGCATATTTGTATTATCACATGCTATTCCATGATAGCCATCTTGCCATACTTTGTAGTTCTGAACACGGTTACTGTATTTTGCATGATATTGAAAGCGATAAAGTATCCGATCCTGACGACTTTCGTGCTCGTTCTGTATAAGCTTAATTATTCCTTACTGGTGTGTTTTTTAAAATCGCGAATAATGTCTGGCAATGTAGCGGGATGCTTGGCAGAAATAAGCAAGTGCAAATGATTTGTCATCAAACAATAACCATAAACCTCCAATCCTTTATGCTGTTGACAGTAGTTTAGTGATTCAATTATAAGTTGCTTGTACGCAGGTCTGGTGAAGATATCAACCCAATCAACAATGGTGAAAGTGACGAAATAAACTTCCTCTGGGTTTCTTACACGGTATTGGTGCAACATGGGGATAAGGTTTCAACTAAAATAAAGAATATTTTTTAGAAGCGATGCAATCGCTTAACCATATTAAGCACTCGTTGCAAACGAGCGCAAGCAAAGGATCGCGCGCGCAGAGGCCTATCAACTTGCGCTCGTTTGCAACGAGCGCTTAACCTGGGTTAGCGTTTATAACGCGAAATTCACGGATCCAACAGGAAATACTTTTAGAAGCGATGCAATCGCTTAACCATATTAAGCACTCGTTGCAAACGAGCGCAAGCAGAAGAGTGTAAGTGTACGCCCTCTTGAGTATTTGCTATTTCTTCTCCAACGAAATAATAAAATAGTCGCCCATGTATTTCCAGGGCCATTGGCTTTTTAATTTATCCTCTTTGGCTTTCAGAAATTGATAAGCTTTGGGGTGTTTTTCGGCAAAACCTTCGATGTATGATGGCGGTACAATGGTGCAGAGTCCCTCCATACCCAATACTTTATATGACTTATGTAAGGTATTGATAATGAACGATGAATTGTAATACCAGCATTTGAAATAAGTACCCTCAATATGTGCGGTACGCCCCTTGCTGCTAAAAAATCTGCGGAAAGCCGTTTTAAATTTCCCTTTAAAAATCAGCAGGGTTTCCCACAGGCAAAAATCGGGAATAACCACGAGTGTTACCTTGCCGCCGGGTTTTAAAAGCTGATCAAAGGATAAAAGAACTTTGTCCAATTCTCCTGTACAGTTAAGGCCGCCAAAGTTGGAGAATATATGGTCAAATGGCCCCTGGTTTTGCAATTCCTCCAGTTGGGTAAAAGAACAGATTTCCTGACTGATCTTGTCGCGATAGGCTTCTGTTTTTTGGCGCAATACCTGCTGCATTCCGGTTGATATATCTGTGGCGTGTACCCGGTGACCATTTTTGGCAAAGAATAACGCGTCTTCGCCGGTGCCGCTGTTAAGCTCCAGTATACTGCTGTTGGGTGCCAGGTATTGCAAAACATGCTGCCTCACCCTTGCCCGTTTATAGTTAACAATGGTATTGGGGGAATAGATCTCATCAAAAATGCCCGACTGGCGGCTAAAAGCCGTCGAGGCATCGGTTTCGTTATTGCTCATTATACTGACCCCGCTTGTCATGATGCCTTTTCCAATTGATTTAATTTAAAACGCTCAATCAGCATTGCAGGTGCATGGTATAAAACTGATGCCGCTTTGCGGATGCGCTTTACACTTGGTTTAAAGGGATTGCTCAACAGCTCTACCAGGTTATGTTTAGCCAGGTGTGCGTGATAGTTCTGATGTACATATTTATGCAACTGTTTGTAGTATGCCGGTTTAAAGGTATTGCTAAACATCAGCGCCATCTCGTCGGAGTCGGTCCAGTTGGTTTTTTGCTGCAGATCGGCCTTTACCTTTTCATAAAACAAGGTACCTGGCAGCGGGTACGAAACCGAGATGCCAATTTCATGAGGTAACAGATTATTGATCATGCGGATGGTTCGCTTGATATCCTCCTTGGTTTCGCCTGGGTAACCAAACTGTATAAAAAAGGATGGTTTTATGCCATGCTTCTTCATCATTTGCGTGGCGGTGTATATCTGTTGTATGGTAGTGCCCTTATCCATGGCATCCAGTATTTTTTGCGAACCACTCTCTGCGCCTATCCAAACGTTATCACAGCCGGATGCTGCTAAAGCGGCTATGGTCTCATCTTCCAGTAACAGATCGGCCCGTGATTGGAGCTTGTATTTAAATTGCAGGCCCTCCTGTTTTACCAGTCTGGCAAATTCAACTACCCACCCGGGTTTCAATCCAAAGATGTCATCACAAAACCAGATGTGATCCATGTTGAACATCTCCTTCATCAGTTTCAATTCCGTGATCACATTTTGGGGACTGCGCGAGTTGTAGCGGTTGCCATAAATAGGTTTAGCGCACCAGTTACATTTAAAGGGGCAGCCGCGGGTGGTACCCACATTAAGCGAAAAATACCCCTTGTGCTGCAACCAGCATTCGCGGTATGGAGCTATGTTAACCAAATCCCAGGCTGGTAAAGGCAAACTATCGAGGTCTTTAAGCACCGGGCGACCATGTGTTTTAACCGGTACTCCGGCTTTAAGATAAGCAAGCCCCTGTATATCCCAAAAATCACCGCCATTTTTTATGGTAGTAACCAGTTCCAGTAAAGTATGTTCCGCTTCGCCAATAATCACAAAGTCGGCGCCTTCGGCCAGGTATTCTTTAAAACGATCGGTTGAATCGGAACTGGCAACAATTACGATGCAGCCACGCTCTTTGGCCAGTTTACACATGGCAAAAGCGGCCTCGCGCATGTTGGTGAGGCACATTTTGGTGAGATAATTAAAACCATCATCGTAAATCACAAAAAAACCGGGACGGGTTTTATCCAGCAGATCTGTGATCTCCTGGGGCGTATGACTAAACATGGTATCAAAAAGAGATACGCTATAATTATTCTGCCTCATCAGCGCGGCGGCATACATAGTACCCAATGGTGGATATGGCTGTCCCTGCGCCCATTGTTTGGGATCGAAGCGCAAAAAATAGGAATGCGTAAAAAGTATATGATTTAACTGTTCCATAGGTTAAGCGACACGGGTTAATGGCGACAGGTTAAGCGAGCAAACGCATTTTACACAGGTTGGATGTCCCGAGGTATCCAATGCCTTGCGAAAAGCGATGGCTTCGTCGCTGTTGATGATCTGTTTGAGCGGGGTATCCCGGATGTTGCCCATAGTTTCCATAAAAAAGCAGGGCCTTACAGCGCCGTCGGCTTCTACTACTGTGGACACCCATGGGGCGTTGCATTTTTTATAGGGAAAGGCGTTCAGGCCGTAAAAAGCAGCGTAATAATGATAGATATCCCTGATCTTATCGCGGCTTTCAGCAATAAAGCCATTATCAAATTCAACGGCATATTCGGTCATTAGGTAATTGATCACCTCATTTAATTCGGGTAGTTCGCGCTCTGCTATCCGTATTTCGTCCTGGCGGGGCTCTTCCCAGGCCTGCTGACGGTTAAAAGCATGACTGCTAACATCGGCTGGCAAAAAACTCACCTGGTTAAGCCTCATTTTTTTTGATTCGGCAATAATAGCCGGCCAGTTTCGGTAATTGAGCCTATGTATCACCGTACGACCTGTGATGCGATAGGCCGGGTTTAGTTTTTTAATATGCTCCACTCCTTCCTTAAGTTTACGGAAGGCATTCGGTATGTTGCGGATAGCATCATGCAGTGGCTCATCACCATCTAAGGATACAATGAGATCATCAACCCAGGTTAATAGTTGTTCGGCATTGGTTTTAATAGATAAGCCTGTAGTCAATAACGTTACTTTGATACCTGCATTTTTAAGGATGCGGCACAATGCAAAAAAATTGGTATTCAATAAAGCTTCGCCGCCTGACATGAGCACTTGTTTGGTACCCAGATCTTTAAGGGAGGCCAACAAACCGCTGATATCCGCCTCAGTTAATTGCTTCAGGTTTTTATTATCCTTCCAGATGTCACACATTACACAACGGCAATTACAGGCACTGTGGGGCATTAATATTACAATAGGTAATGCTGATATCCTGTGCGTTTGCAATGTGCGGTAACGCTTAAAAGTATGATATAACGACTGGCCTGACATAATTATAGTTTAACAATTAAAATCCCTGGATCTCCGGTTGGCGGTATTTCCAAACTCTTTGTAATAGCTTTATCTCGTATGGGTATTTATATAAGTTAGCTTTATAACGCAGGCTTGATATCAGTTTGATCAATCTCCTCTTCAAATCATTCATCCTGATATCTGTAACTGTGGGATAAACGCCGTTTAATACAGTTTCGAAATTTCGGATCTTATCAATCATTTCCGGTTTTATCCATGGTGTAAGCGGATTTTTGCGCAGGTCAAAACTTTCCCAGGCCGGGCTTATCCAGTCTTCCAGCATTTGAGGATAGGCGAAGCCTTGCTCCAAAACCTGCTTGTACAGTTCAGATCCCTCTGTTGGCACTGGTGTATAGGTGTAAATAACAATCTCCGTTTTAGGGTTAACCGCCTTTACCTGCTTTATAAAATTGATCTCAAAATCTATCTGTTTCTGTACCTGTTCCGATGTTGCTGCCGGTGTGCCCAATACAAAAGAATATTCGGGGATGATGTCAAATTTCTTTAACCGTTCCGCAAAACGGATGATCTGCTCGCCTGTTTGAGTGCCGCCTTTATCCATCTGTTCCAGGATCTCGTTGTTACCACTTTCTGCACCAAAAAAAATACATTTGCAGCCCGATTCGCGAATGATCTCCAGCGACGAATCCTTAAACTTATCCATGGTGTCGATACGTGCCATACCCCACCAGGTCATGCGCTCAGGCATAATGAGCCTGGAAAAATCGACCGCACGTTTTTCAGATACAAAAAAATTATTGTCGTGAAATTCAATAGCATCGGCTCCCCATTTATCCTTAATGTATTTTACATCCTTATAAACCGTTTGTGCCGATTTCGCTTTCCAGCGGGCTTCATAAATAGGTACCACAGCGCAAAATGAACAGGTAAAAGGGCAGCCAATGCTGGAATGATAAGCCAGCGTATGTTCGCCCAGGTAGGTTTTACCCAGGAATTTACCAATGGGATAAAAATTGTTCAGCTTATCATAAGGTAATGGCGGCAGCGAGTCCTGATCGAGCAGGTCCTCTTTGATGGTTTTGGTTATCTTACCATCGGCCTTGTAGATGAGGTTTTTGATAAACTCGTATGGTTTACTGTTCTCTAATGCATCTATCAGCAGCGGAAAAGCATTATCACCGGGGCCGTTGATAATAAAATCAACATATTTGGAATCCAATACTACTTTTGGTTGGTTAGAAGGGAAATATCCTCCCCAGATCATGGTGGTATATGGATATTTTATTTTGATGGCTCTGGCTATTTCAATGGCTTGTTTTAACTGCGGGCCAGGCATTACCGTGAAACCGAGGTAACTATATTCGCCGGTTCGTAAATAGCTTTCTATTTTCTCCATGGGGTTGGCCTCACAATTGCCATCAACAATGGCCCATTCATATTTTCCTTCTATAGAGGCCGCGATATTTAAAATTGAATTGGGTATACGGTATTTGGCTACAGCGCTTCTGGGGTTAAACAGTATTACCTTATTAATTTTTGCCATACAGATTTATTCTTGACTTATAAATACTTAAAACCGGTTGTTTAATTTTTATAATAAACGATAGGGTTTTACCCCTATCGTTTACACAACCCTAAATCATAAAAATTATAAACCGTTCATTATACATTACGCTTGGCATTGGGTGGTGGTTGCCTGGAGCAAGCAATAAAAAAATGCAGGCAACCTCCGGCTGTTTTGTACCGTATTGTTATAAAAGATCATTACTATGCTGGCAACCATAAAAAACTACTTGCAGAAAAAGAGGTCATTATCGGCCGTAACCGAAAAAAACGCTGTGGACGCTTATGATATCTGGGCCGGGAGCTATGACAGCCAACCCGATAACCTCATGCTGCACCTGGACGGTAAACTTTTTAAACAGCTCATTAGTAACGTTGATATCAACGGGAAACAAGTAGCTGATATTGGTTGTGGTACCGGCCGGCACTGGGCCCTGCTATTCGGCAAAGAGCCTGGCACATTAACCGGTTTTGATGTATCCGGCGGAATGCTCAAAAAACTCAACGAAAAATATCCGCAGGCCCATACCCACATGATCACTAATAATTTATTTTCCGTAATTCCGGATGAAACCTACGATGTGATCATATCCACCCTTACCGTGGCCCATATTGAAGATATTGACGAAGCCATGCAGGCCTGGAGCCGTTTATTAAAAAGTGGCGGCGAGCTCATTATTACCGATTTTCATCCGCATATACTGGCATCAGGCGGTAAACGGACGTTTAAGCATAATAACTCGGTAATGGCCGTTCAGAACTATGTACATCCCATTTATACCATAAAAGATGCTTTGCTCCGGAATAATTTCCGATTACTTATACAGGAAGAGATCAAAATAGACGAAAGCATGAAGCCTTTTTATGCTAAACAAAATGCCCTGCATGTGTATGAAAAATATAAAGGTTTTCCGGTGATCTACGGTATTCATTTAAAAAAGGGATAATGATACTCCAGGGTGCGCGACCGGCCGATAGCGGGCAAACAATAAACGTCATGATCAGCAAGGGCAAAATTGACGAGGTGAGCCCTGGGCCGATTGCCGGGAACGCTGATGGTTTACAACTCCGTTTTGATAACGCCCTGATATTTCCGGGATTGATCAATTCGCATGACCATCTTGATTTTAATCTTTTCCCCCAATTGGGTAACCGCATCTATAAAAATTATACCGAATGGGGGGCGTATATTCATCAACATTATAAACCCGAAATAAACCACATATTGCGGGTGCCCGTTCAATTGCGTATTCGCTGGGGTGTGTATAAAAACCTGCTCTGTGGGGTCACCACCGTTGTTAATCATGGCGAGCGGTTAACCCTTGATGACGAGTTGATCAACATTTTTGAAGAAACACATGATCTGCATTCCGTTGGGTTTGAAAAACTGTGGAAACTTAAATTAAATAATCCCCTGAAACGGCATTTGCCTGTAGTGATCCATACCGGCGAAGGCACCGATGAGACCGCTTCGGCAGAAATCGACAGCCTTATCCGCTGGAATAAATGGCGTCGGCCCTTAATTGGGATCCATGCGGTGGCCATGACCGGCAGACAGGCCGCTAATTTTAAAGGGATTGTATGGTGCCCAGAGTCAAACTATTATTTGTTGAGTAAAACAGCCCCTGTTCACCAGTTAAAACAACATACCACCATTATATTTGGCACCGATTCTACGCTTACGGGTAACTGGAACATTTGGGATCATATAGCCATGGCCCGTAAAACAGGTGTGCTCACCGATAGGGAGCTATACAGGTCCCTAAACAGCGACGCGGCAAAAGTATGGCAAATAAACACGGGCTGCATCAGCGAAGGAAAGGATGCCGACCTGGTGATAGCACGCCAAAAAAATGAAATAACCGGGCTTGATTCTTTTTATGACCTTAGTCATTCTGATTTACTCCTGGTGATGCATAAGGGTAATATCCGCCTGTTTGATCAGGAATTGTTACCGCAGTTGGCGCCATCGTTAAAGGAACGCGGTTTTAGTTTGATCAGGGTAGAAAAAACTTATAAATACGTAGAAGGTAATCTGGGGGAACTGATAGAACAAATTCATGCCTATCTGCCCGAATTTATTTTCCCGTTTGAATTTATAGATCATCAAATATTTTAAATGGTGATAAAGCTGGTTGATCTTACTTATTACGCGCATCGCAACTATACCCATGCCGCCCAGGTTAAGGAGAACCATTCCCCTGCCCTGGCCTTTGCGCCGTACTTGATCAATAAGATCGATTTTTGTTTTATTAAACACGCCGCTTTTGAAGATCATGTTGTTATGGATGGTGTGCCCTATCATTTTTTTAAAGGCCATAATCGTTTTTGGTCCATCACGTTAAAAACGCATCAATACATCAAAAAACTAAAGCCTGACATTGTATTGGTGCAGGGATTTATTTTTCCGTTACAGGTCATTTTCCTGCGATTGTTTTGTGGCAGCGGTTTTAAAATTATGATCCAGCATCATGGCGGGTTGCCCTTTACCGGGATCAAAGGATGGCTGCAAAAAATAGCCTGTAGTTTTGCCGATGCTTTTATTTTTACCGCGGCAGGTAATGCCGGGATCTGGAAAAAGAGAAACATCATTGAGCAGGATGCCCCTGTATTTGAATTGTTGGAGGCGTCTACCCATTTCAAACAACAGGACAGGGAAATAAGTAAGGCACGTACCCAAATGACCGGTGAAACCAATATTTTATGGGTCGGCAGGTTAAACCTTAATAAAGATCCTATCGCTGTTTTATTGGGCTTTATGCAGTATCTGAAGATAAAACCATCGGCCAAATTATATATGATCTATCAAAGCGAGGATATGATCAATGAGGTAATGGCTTTGTTTGCTTCCAGTAAGCTGCTGGCAAACGCGGTAGTAATGGTGGGTCGGGTTGATAACCACGAATTATCCTACTGGTACAGCGCGGCTGATTTCTATGTCTCGGGCAGCCATAAAGAAGGCAGTGGTTATGCCCTGCTAGAAGCTATGGCCTGCGGTTGTATTCCGTTGGTTACCAATATTCCACCCTATCAAAAAATAACCGGAAACGGGAGCTGTGGTTTTCTATATCCGCCGGGCGATGCAAACGCGTTGGCAAGGTTGCTTTATACGGTAAATAACGCGGATCAAAAAAAGCTTTCTGAAGATGTGTTGAGTTACTTTCAGCAAAACCTCACTTTTAAGAACATTGCCGATGACCTGGTGGATATCTGTAAGCGGGTAATGGGTGTATCTGTTTGATACTCAATAATAAGCCATGCCATTTTCGAATGAGGAGAAATGACATTCGGTTTTAAATAAGTGATTCTTATTCAACAGCCAAATAAAGCGGCAACCCGGGTGGCAATGGCTTCTACTGGATAAGCCAGTACCGGCTCATGCAGTAGATTAGCATCTTGCAATAAGTCTTTAATTATCCCGGGCATGTTTTCAACATTTCCAGGTACATGATGCTGTGGCGGGCGCGAATCCATACCTTTTACCAGGCTTACCACATGGCAGCCTGCATACAAACCCTCACTTAAAACTGTGCTGTAGCCTTCGTAAGCCGAGGTATGCAACAGTATTTTGGAGCGTTGCATCAGTGCCAAAACTTCGGGATGCGACAATTCGCCTTTGAGTTCGATATGATCTTCCAGTTTTAACTTGTTGATCTGTTTTTGAAGGTTCTCCATTTCGGGACCTTTACCACAGATCACCGCTTTTAATTTCGGAAATTGCGTTGTCAGGCTTTTAACTACCTGGATAAACAGATTGTACTGCTTCAACGGGATAAGCGAACCCACTCCAATGATATCAATCGGCCGGTTAATGGACTGCTCTCCAAAGCGTGTAATATCTATACCTGTTGGGATGGTATATTCGGGATGTATATGATAATTGATGCTGAATTCCCTGGCCAAAAAATCAGATATGGCTATTAGTTCGCTGGCCTGTGGTTTTACCTGTTTTACATAGTGATTACCTGCTTTAGCATCCTGGCCAAGCAGCCAGGTATAATGCGGTAAGTTATGCTTTTTGGCAAAGCGTTTTCCCATATAGGCAGCCTCTCCCATCCAAAAGCTCAACAGGCCCATCAGTTCATACCGGCTATGCAGCTGTTTAAGCGTTTGCCATACGCGTCGCCAGGTAATTAGCCGGAACAATTGCCCTTTGCCTTTACCCGCCAGTGCAATCACCTCCACTCCATGCCAGTTATACCGGGAAGCTTTAAAAGGATATTGAAAACTGACTACCACCACATGCAATTCGGGTTTGTTTTGTTTTAACCCCTTTACAAAGATCTGCATAGACGGTATGCAGGTAGTATCGTTTTCATCAGCCGGGAAACCGGGACTCAGTATCACTATGGTTTTTTGTTTGGTCATTCCAGCGTTATCAGTTTGTTGCAATAGCTCAGGCTCGCGGTGTTATGGGTTATAAAGAAAATGATCTTGCCCGAAGCAGCCAATCGTTGCAGTTGTACCAAAATAGCTTCCTCGGCTCCTTGATCCATTTCGCCGAATGGCTCATCTAATATCAATACATCAAAATCATGGTAAAGGGCCCGGGCCAGTAGTATTCGCTGGCGCTGACCGCCGCTGAGGTTTTTGCCGTTTTCCCTGATCGTCTGGTACAATCCTTCGGTATTGCCATTCAATAATGGGCTAAGTCCACATATTGCGATGGCTTTGGCCAACTTTTCCGGATCGCTTTCTTTATCGCTCAGCGTAATATTTTTGAGGATAGTATCATGAATAAAATAGCCCTGTTGTTTTACATAAGCTATGCTGCTCCAGTACTGTTTTAAGGCAATAACATCTGTTGTTTGGTCATTGATCCGGATATCGCCGGTATCCGGCACCAGAAACCCTAACAACAGGTTGATGAGCGTTGTTTTACCCCTGCCTGATACGGCCGATATTCCCGCCAGATCGCCCTTGTTGATATTAAAACTGAAGTTTTTTAAGATCTGATGATCTTTATATTGGAAACTGATATCGTTGAATCTGATAGAGTTGATAGCCTCACCTAAATCCTCTCCAAAGGAAGCCTCACCTAAATCTTCTCCAAAGGAGAGGACTTCACAAAGCAACTCTTCAGGCTCCCTCTCCAAAGGAGAGGGCTGGCGTGAGGTCAAATCATTCAGCGTAAACTCATACGTTTTTATTTGCCCGGTGCTGTTTAGTATTTTGATGATACCGGGAATGATCTTATAGGCGGCTGCCATAAATACACCTATGGTGAGCAGATCGATTACCGGCTTATCTGTCCGGGATTTGTTGATGAGCACCAATATAAAAAAGCCCAATACCGCGAATATCTCTACCAGGCGCGATGGCAAAGCCTGCAAGGTCTGTTGTCCGGCAAGGTTATCATTCAGCTGCTGCTGATAGCTGTGGTAACGATTAGTGAAAAAGTCGGTTTTATCATAAATATTGCTCTCCACAAAGCCAGCCAATGATTCCTGTAAGTGCTGAATGGTTTTTTCGCTGGCTTGTTTGGTGTTTATCCTGATCTGTTTCGACCGTCTCCGGATAAACCAGGCTAATATAATTACCGGGGGTAACAGCAATAGCAGCAGCAATAAAAACAATACAGGTTGATAGATGAGTATGGCACAAACCGTAAACAAAATAAGGATTCCCTGCGAAATAACCTGCTGAACGTTGGTGAGGATGTAATGACTAAATTCAATTGGCTGCTGACTGATCTGCCGGATATGGATAGAAGAATCGACATTAACAAAGTTCAGGTAATCGCTTTTAAGGTAATGGATAATATTCTTTTTTGACAAGCGCGAAGCTACGCCGTAAAAAAAATGATGCTGAAAACGCATAATGAGGTAGCCTACCCAGTTTTTAAAGCAAAAAAGAACCAGGAACCCACTGATAAGCATCATGGAGTCTTTATTAAACCAGCCTGTGGGTAAAAAAGCAAATCCGGATATGGTTTTAGTGGAAGTATAAATACCGATCACCAGCAACAACATCCCCAGGAAAGCGATATCAAGCGCGCTGATCAACAGATCGAGCAGGATGAGCTTGCCCAATTGCGTTTTCTCCCGCCTGTTCAGCAGCGTTAAAATGCCTTTTATAATATGCTTCATTTTAGGATTTATGGAGTAAGGACTTGTGGAGCAAAGAACAAAGATTGAAGGAGCCAGGATATAAAACAAATACAGTAAAGTTTCCTTTGTCCTTACTCTTTGTTCCTTTTATTCCTACTCTTTAGTTCCTTATTCCTTGCTCCACAAGTCCTTGCTCCCTTCTCATTACGGGCTAAAAAGGCTAATGGTTGCCCCTTGGAAAGCAAAAAAGCCAGGTAATTGTTATTACCGGCTTTAATATCAGGTTGAAGAAGATTAATTATTAAGTTTGATCTCTACACGACGGTTCAGGATCCTGCCGTCTTCTGTGCTGTTATCTGCAATTGGTTTGGTTTCGCCATAACCTTTTACAGTTAGGTTATCGCCATTAATACCACTGTTTACCAGATATAATTTTACCGAATTGGCCCTTTCAATAGATAGTTCCATATTATGTTCAGGAGTACCTTCTGCAGAAGCGTTTCCGTTTAGTACAAACTTTACGGTTGGGTCTTTCTTCATCTCTGCAGCCGCCTGGTCAAGCGTTTGGTACGATGAAGTTCTTAACACAGCTGAGTTAAATTCAAACTGGATATTGTTAAAGTTATAGTTTGGTTTTGCTGGTGGTGGCGGAGGTGTTTCTTTTGGTGCAGGTTTTGGTGCCGGAGCCGGTTGTGGTTTTGGCGCGTAGGTTTGTTCGTTTTCAACCGGTACAGGTTTTTGAACCAGTTTTTTTGATTTACATGAAATTACGGTGATGGCGCCTAACGCAAAGATTAAAGTAAATAAGGGTGTTTTTAAAGCTTTCATAGCTAAATTTTGTTTTTTTGTAAACATAAAAAATATTCGTGATTTCAAGCTCAGCTGAGTATGATCCGTGGCGAAATAAAGCGAATATTCCTATTAAATGAGGGCATAGTTGTTATATCTGAACTTTGATTGAACGGGAATTTTGAGGCATAAGTATTCAGAAAGTTCAATTAGGTGACGAAAAGTAGATTACCAAATTACTGGATCGATGCTGTTAGCCTTTAGATATTGCTTATATTTGTAAATACACCGGCCCGGTTTTTTCCATCAAAAAGGAAAAACCGGGCTGTTTTGTTAAGGGAAAATATAGCCCAAAAAACAACTGTTTAGTTTGTAGTTATTTGACAATCAATAAATCAATACTTTTTAAAGTTTTTAAAACGTATCAAAATCGCGTTAAAATTTGTTAAAAAGTGTTAAAATGAAGGTTTTTAGATTGATTTTGAGCTGGTTTTGTCTTGTTTTTGATCAGAAAAGTGTTAAAAATTAAGGTTTAAAAAGTTTTTGTACAGTCTGTGTCAAATTTTATGACCGACGTTTTATCCCGTTTAAATATGCATTTATTTGCCATATCGAATTGATAAACCTATGCACAACACATTACAAAACGACCTGGATAACTTGGACTATTTATTATCCTTAACTAAAGATAAAGCCGCTGCCTATCTTACCGAAATAAATGAGAAGCCTGTAAGCATTAACAATGTCCAGGTAACTATTCCCATCAACCTCCCTGAAAACGGAATTGGCTTGGAGGATACTATAAAGGCTTTTTATGAGCAACACCAGGATAAAATAGTAGCATCATCTGGTCCGCGTTACTGGGGATTTGTAACCGGCGGAACCACTCCAGCTGCTATCGCCGGTGATTGGTTAAGCGCCGTATTTGATCAAAACCCGCAGGGAATCAATGGTGCGGGAGATGTATCTGCCAATATTGAGTTGCAAACTATTAGCTGGCTTATCCAGTTATTTGGTTTGCCATCTTACTTTAAAGGCTGCTTTGTAACTGGCGCTACCATGTCAAACTTTACCTGTTTGGCTGTAGCGCGGCAATGGGCAGGCAAGCAAAAAGATATTGATATTGCCCGGGAAGGTATTAAAACAGAGATTAAAATATTGACAGCCACCCCGCACTCATCAGCCATAAAATCATTGGCTATGTTGGGCTTGGGTAGCAACAATATCATTACTATAAAAACCGTGCAAGGCAACCGGGAGGCTATGGATACAGCCGATCTGGAAGCTAAACTACGGGAGAATAAAGATGTCCCGGTTATAGTGATCAGCAGTGGCGGTACGGTTAATACCGTTGATTTTGACGATATGCAAGCCATAGCCGACTTGCAAAAACGATATCCTTTTTACTGGCATATCGACGCTGCCTTTGGCGCTTTTGCGGCCTGTTCCGAAAAATATAGCCACCTGTTAAACGGCTGGCAATTTGCCGATAGTATTACGATAGACTGTCATAAATGGCTTAATGTACCTTATGACAGCGCCATATACCTGGTTCATGAAAAACACACGGCATTGCAGCTGCAAACGTTTCAAAACAGTAATGCACCTTACCTTGGCGATCCTACAACCGACTTTAGTTTCCTGAACTTTGGACCGGAGAACTCGAGGCGTTTAAGGGCATTGCCTGCCTGGTTTGCACTGCAAGCTTACGGCCGCAACGGATTTAGGTGGATAGTGGAAAATAATGTCACTCTGGCTAATCAGTTTTCCCAATTACTGGAACAAAAAACCATATTTAAATTAACTGCACCCACAAGATTAAATGTAGTTTGTTTTACAGTTGAGGGTGAAGAGAACAAGAGCAAATTGGCCTCTGTACTGGAAAAATTAAAAGCATCGGGTAAGCTGTTCATCTCGCCAACATCCTATAAAGGAACACCCTGTTTGCGGGCTGCGTTTGTAAATTGGCGAACTACAGAAGAGGATATTTTAATTGCTATTGATGAATTGATCAAGGCTTCCTGACCGGGAAATTATGCAGTTTATTTTAAATATTCAAGTTGACCCGTTTGTTTAGTTTGTTTTTAAAATAAACAGTATATTAGATTGTTATGTATTTTAGTTAAAGGGTTACTATATATTGATCTGCTAACATTTATAAACAGATAGGTGATTTTTGCTTATTACATCTGAAAAAAATTAACGTTATATTGCAATACCCATAAGTTGAGTACACGTCAATTTGGAGAAGTATTAAACTACATTATAAATCTATTTACTGTATGAAACATATATCGATACTTGTCCCTAAACGGGCCATACTCGGAAGCCTGGAAGGGTCGCGTCAATTGCTTACCCAAGTGAACCAATTTTTTATGGCCGCTGGAAAAGATCCGATTTTTAAAGTTGAGCTGGTTGGCCTTGCCATGGAAACTCCCGTTAGCGGTGGCTTATTTACCGTTAATGCCCATAAGGTAATTGGGGAAGTGCAAAAAACCGACCTGATCATTATCCCGGCTATTGATGGCAATATAAGCGAGGAAGTAGAGAATAATAAGGAATTTTTACCCTGGTTAACCCAGCAATATAATAATGGTGCTGAGATTGCCAGCTTGTGTATGGGAGCTTTTTTACTGGCCTCAACTGGTTTATTGGCCGGCAAAAAATGCGCAACCCATTGGATGTTTGCTAATGAGTTCAGACGGATGTTTCCGGATGTTAACCTGGTTACCGAAAAGATCATTACCGATGAACAAGGTATTTACTCCAGCGGCGGTGCCTTCTCTTATTTGAACCTGATCTTATACCTGATCGAAAAATATGCCGGTCGTGATATCGCTATTTTAAGCGCCAAGGTGTTTGCTATTGAAATGGAGCGGAATAGCCAATCCTCATTCATTATCTTCCAGGGACAAAAAGATCACACCGATGATCCGATCAAAAAAGCGCAGGAATTTATTGAAAAGAATTACCAGGAAAAGATCACCGTAGAGCAACTGGCCTCCATGTTTGCTCTGGGCCGCAGAAACCTGGAACGCCGGTTTAAAAAGGCAACAGCCAATACCGTAGCTGAATATATACAGCGCGTAAAGATAGAGGCAGCAAAAGTAAGCCTGGAAACTTCGCGCGAAAATGTGAACGAAGTGATGTATAATGTAGGTTATACCGATACCAAGGCCTTCCGTACCACATTTAAACGCATTACAGGCCTCTCGCCTATTGATTACCGCAATAAATATCAACGGGAATACGCGATATAGTATCTAAACGGATATCAGGGCATTACAGAAGGTTTCTGAGAAAACATATAACTCATACGCTCCTGCTGGTGCGTTGTGTCGGTATCTGCAATTAATTCTTTTCCTATAAATCTTTGATAATTAGTTATTATGCCTTTGGTATTTGAATTGATAGTTTTAACCACTTCAACAGATAAAAGATCCCCCGGAATCTTGGCGCCAAACCAGCGATCATCATTCTGTTGTTTCCAGGTAACCAGCGTAAGGTTTTCGCCCGCAGGATAGTTGGTTGAACCCGAAACAGCAGTTTTTAAAGCCAGGTCGTTACCATAAAGCGTAGACATGGTTTGCTCCTTTTTATTGATAGACGAAGAAATTACTTTTAAACCGGCTTTACTAAAATTAAACGAAGCAGGTATAGCGGCTTTTTTATTCAAAAGTTCCTCAACTGGTTTGCGATTGTTACAGGCCGATAATATCAAAACAGAGACCGCGAATAATATATGGGTAATTTTCATGATTGGATTTCTGATCTATTAGTGTTCAATTGGTGAGGTAAAAACAAAATCGGTGTTGCTTAATGGCTTATGGCAGCTAACACATTCGTTGGTAAACATAGCTGTTTTGCCGTATGGCACAAGCTTATCGGTTTTAAAGCGGGCCCAGCCCCAACCAGCTGTGGAGGCATACTTTTTATCATCCTTGATCATATACTCCACCTGCTTAAATGCACCTGTACGCACATTGCCATCTTTGTCGGTCACTTGGTCCCAGGCTACTTTGGCAAACGTTGTTCCGTTGGGCCATGGATTAATGTGATGCTCTCGAATGGCTTTAATGGCTACCGGGTTACCGAATATGACCCGCATGGTACCGTTATCAAAACGTTCGGTACTGCTGATGGTTTCCCAGTTTTTATAATCGGGAATATAAGTAATACCGTTTAAGGTTGCGGGGAGTTTAGCTGAAGGGGTTGTTGCCTTTTGCCAATGCGTATATTGTTTATTGACCGCGTTTATTTTGGCGGTATCGTCCGGTATTTGCTTGGGTGACATGGATGAAACATACTTTTTCAATACCTCCAGATCACTTTTGGAAACAGTGGCCGATGAATGTACCAGTTCATAATCCTTTATAGGCATAGCGCCGGCAGCTATCTGGTTCACGGCTTCCCAAAGCATGGCTTTTTGATCGGCCGGTGCCAAGTTTTTCCAGTTAGAAAAATTTAAATGTTTACGGCCGATATTTACGTGGTTGGCCACTTTCCAGTAAACAGGTGAAACCTGATCATACCAGCGAAGGTTAGTTTCGTTGGAGTGGCAGTCATAACATGCCCGCACCAGTATACTTTTTACCTGGGCCGGAGCTTCAATCTCCGCTTTTGCCGGTGAATTCGTAATCTGCGGGCGGATGAATTGTATAGACACAAAACCAATCAGTAAAATAGCTGCTATGATGATCGGTTTTCTTTTAAATAAATTGGAAGGCTGGGCATTCATGGTTCAATGATTATACAGTAAAGTTGCTTAATAAATACCCATTTATATGCATAAGTAACCCTTAGGTAGACAATTGCACAGGTGAACCAGACATTTTAATGGTCGAATTATATCGATTCCCGCAAATCAGATCTGAAAAAGCATCCGGAAGATTATTTTTAACCAGCTTCTGTTGCTTTATCTAGATCTAATTGAAATGCTTTATTGGCGTCATTTATTTCAATATCCTTATCTGCCGCCAGGTTAATAATGGTATCATTATTTTTGAAAGCCATAGTTGCATGGAGGGTATATTTGCCAAAAGGCATCTGCGTTGCTGTAAATTCTGAACTTTGATCGTCAGTTGGTTTGTCCAGGGTAATGATATCGCCGGTTTCGGGTTTTAGGGTAACAATTGCCGAATTAAATCCTCCATCGATAATATCAGCGGCCTCTGGTGCCGACAACATGGCCTGGGCTAATTGCAGGCTTATGGTTATATCCGCTGTTTTCGTATTGGTTTTATCACTATCTGCTGTTGTATTGTTTGTTGCGCTTAAGGGTAATACCAAATCTTTTAATCCGTCAATAAACTTCATAACCCGGCCAGAAAAGAACCCTGAAATGAATGAAAATAATAAAAGCCCTTTGCCTATGGTAATATCTGTCATTTTGGTATTGCTACCACTCAGCAAATTGTATCCAAGTACTAAAACAAGGGCACATACAGGGGCATAAAACATTTTTGATACCTGTCCGGATATTTCTGCAGGGTCAAATGGTCCTGTATCGGCGTCTCCTGCTACTTTTAGTGCTTGCCGGTTAGCGATGCTCACATAATAAATTAAACTCACCAGAACGCCTATAAGGGCCCAAAACAAAACCTCGGCATAAGTGCCTGTCCCAACAAACCAGAAAAAATCATTTACAATGATCTCCGAGCTATTAAGATATGCTTTGGTATCTTTATTATTCAGATTGATCAATAAGTCATCCATACGCTTGAGGCGATATTCATCTATGCGGCCGTCATATTCGTTTCTTAAAAAGTTAAACAGTGCATGATCACGTTCTTCGCGCTTTGCCAATACTGTTTTTTTAACAGCGGGGTCTTTTGATGCCAACTGAGCCGAATCAGGATCTGGATATACAGCAAGCACATTATCAATATTTAATAGCTGCGTATTATCCAGTTTTTTATGATCGGTGCCTTTATAACAAAGATGAAGCCCGGTATAAATCATCGCTATAAAAACAAGTAACATGCAAAGAGTCAGTAACCAACCGGCACCGCTCCAGGTTTTTGCTTTAAAAAATGATAACATGATCTTTTTATATTTATGTTTAAAAACTATTTAAGACAAGTAGCTGCTGAATACCCACTCATCCGCCGTATTACTTATTTTACTCCATTGACTGGTAGTGGTATAAACTGATACCTGTGTGCCTTGTGTAATAGTGCGGAGCACCGGGAATGATGTGCCCGGCCCCGAGCGCACGTTTAATGCACTTGTGTTTACGATCAGAGAAGTAGTTTGAGGTATATCAGCACTACTGAGCTGTTTTATTTTGTTATCAATCAGGGGGAAGAAATTGGCTTCGGCCGATGTAATGGTATTGGTGCCGAAAAAAGCAGTACCCGGACATGTTTTCTGCTGATTGCCTACCTGGTTGTTATTAACCACACTTTCCGGAAATCTTTTACCTGTGCGGTCAAACCAATGGTGGTAAACCACCTGTTCCTTTACCGGTTTCAGATTAAACTTCATACAAAGTATAGCGTTTAAAAACACAATAGTATCCTTATGCGGCAGTGTCATCTGGTCGTGCCCTGCATCAAAATTACCTAAGTTTTCAATGCAGATCGCCGCGGAATTTGCTCCAAAAATGCCTGCCGGTGTAATATTTATCGGTCTGCATAAGCCAATATTGCCAGAAGGAAAAGTGGTTAGATTTTGAGCGATGTCACTCCATCCATTATTATGGATATGATAACTCCTCATGGACTCCAGCCAGTACATTTCGCCCTGGCTTGGGTTTAGTGAGCTATAATTAGGCTCCCAGGTATGGTGGTTCTGTATTATTTTGATACTTCTGGAAAAAATGGTATTTACCAGATATTGTTGAAAATCCTGGGGTGTGTAAATATGAAATTGTGCTAAGGCCATGTTTTTTCCTCCGGTTATATAGTTTAGTTAACTCATGGTACGTTCTTCTTTGCGATACTCTTTTCGTATCGCTTCTATCAGGTCGGCATTACGTATATGCTGATCATTTTTGGAAATGGACTGCAGCGCGGCGTAATGGATGATATTGAGTATGGCTGCACCAGTGAGTTCATACTTATTGGCAAGATCCTGTAATTGTATTGATGGTTCCGACCCGCATGATGCAGGGAATGCTTTCTCCCATAATTTTAACCGCTCCTGGGCATTGGGTATAGAAAAATGTATAATCGTATGAAAACGTCTTAAAAAGGCATCGTCCATATTACTTTTTAAGTTAGATGCCAGTATGAGCAAACCCGGAAAGTCTTCTATGCGTTGCAATAAATAACTCACTTCCTGGTTGGCATATCTGTCGTGCGAGTTTTGTACATTAGTACGTTTACCAAATAAGGCGTCAGCTTCGTCAAAAAACAGTATCCAGTTTTTGTTTTCGGCTTTCTGAAACACCTTTTCCAGGTTTTTTTCTGTTTCGCCGATATATTTACTCACTACCTGCGACAGGTCGATGCGATACACATCCTTATTAAAATGCTTGCCTAATAAAGTTGCTGTTAATGTTTTACCTGTACCAGACGGGCCATGAAACAAAGCCCGGTAACCTGGTTTTATTTTCCGTTTCAATACTTCATCCTGCATCAGGGTATCATTATGCTTTACCCATATCAGGATCTCATTAAGTTGGTTTTGCGTATAATTATTCAGTACCAGATCATCCCAGGTCATGGCTGTAGTGATGTTTTTGGCCGGAAAATCAGGACTGAATTTTGGTGTGGTTTCATGCCCGGTTAACAAAAGGTCTATCCATTCCTGATTGAGTACCAGGCGTCCGCTCATTAAAGGTTCTCCTTCTTTTACAGCTTCTATGGATAGTATCCCTTGTTTGGCCAATATACCATCAATAAGCAGATATTGAATGGCAATTCGTTTTTCTACATCATTGCCTGCTAATATAAACTGAGCAGTTTCGCCTGTAGGCAAAAGCCCCCGGTGATTGCTTCCCCTAACACCACCAAATTCCGGAAAATCCCCACCCTGCGGTAAGGCTTCTTTAATGATCTCGTCATAAAAATTGGGGTGAATATGGGGAATATAGGCTATCAGGAACAGGATACATTCAGTAGCCGGAAGCACAACAGCATGTTTTTTAAACTCATTGCTGATCAAAACGCCTAAATCCAATAAAGTTGAGTCATCACTACTCTCCTTGCGGATTATAGTCTGACAGCAATCTGCAAATGACTGAATGTAATTTTGTATGTTATTGATCATGAGTATTTTTACCGGTTAACTGTAAATAATTTATTGTTTCATATCCTCATGGAATTTAGGCGATACTATTTCCAGGTTGTCGAAATTTACTACCTCATCAGAATTCTCACCTAAATGCTCTAAGGCTTGTGTATGATTAAGCTGAAGTTTGGCATTAGCGCCACCGCCGGTTCGGCCATCTTTCAATGCAAATGGGGCGCGGCCGTTTTGCATTTCGGTCAAACTCCGGGTAGCACCACGGTCTTTAAAGAATTTATTGATAACGGGGTCATTGAACATTTCTGTCCAGAAAGCTTCCCTCAATGTTCTGAATGATACTAATTTACCTTTAAATTGAGCTTTTAGTTTATCAACCACCTGTTTAGGCAGCTGCATAATATTACCCTCACTCACTTGGTTCGGATTTTTTGGATCAGGCTCACCATACCATTTGCCCACGTTTTCCTCCGTAACAACCGGTAGCTTCTCTCCTCCCGATACTTCCCCAGGTGTGCTCCTCATTTTCTCGGTAGTATTGAGCCGGTCTATTTCAAATGGCGATTTACCCATATCCAGATCACGGGATAGTGTATTACCCGCATCGCGCAGAATGTCGATCTTTTCATTCAGATCACCCGGTGTTTTAGCTTCATGCAGAAATTCTTTCAAAGCTCCAAGATCCACCTCTCCTTTTGTACGTAACCCTGCAGAATTTAATATAGCTTCAATTTCTGCTATTTGAGCGCCGGTTGCAAATTCAGGGAAACAAGGCGAATTACATAGTTTTAAAGCCTTTGCTGCCAATGGGTTTTCTAACAAGGCCTTGGCCAAAGCAGGCTTTCGGGTTAACATTTCTTTAGTTTCCGGCGTGATATTTTTAAATATTTCAGCTTCCAACATTTTATTTTCGCTTGACCCACTTCCCGAAGATGCGGATTTATCAGTTGTTACAGGAGGTGCTGCTGTACCCGTGCTTTCTTTTTGCGCAGGATCATTAGGATCAACCGCTGGGCTTTTAGCGGCAGCTTCATTTAATTCAGGAACGGTCCACTTACCCTCGGCATCAATTAGGCCGGCTCGCTCCATTAACAGCTTGTATTTTTGCTCATTGGCAGCATTACCAATGGCCTCATTTAACGCTTGTTCACTTGGCGAAGCTTTTGCTTTTACTTCGTTACGTACCGCTACTGCAATCATTACGTTTGCAAAAACTGCGTTAACCATCACTTGTTTTTCAAGGGCATCTTTTTGCTCCGGCGATAAATTAGAGTTTTCTATTTCATTTAAGTCTTTTACCGTTTTATAGTTTATAGCAAAAAAGTTGGTCGCTAACTCTGCTTTTTGAACTAATGCAATACCCTTTTCGATCTTTAAGAAGGTGTTGGCTGCAGAAAAACCTTCGGCTGTTTTTAAGGCGAATGATGCCAGTTTAGCTCCTTTAACAGCAGTATTTACAGCTACCAGCAGTGGCCCAAGGATATTCAGGATATCCATAGCCAACTCCACATCGGGCTCCAGTTTATGATTCTCATAACGGTCATATATATGATAACCGGCAACACTGGCCCCAACAACGGCGCTCCCAACACCCAGCGCTATGGCAAGTGCGCCACCGGTTGCCACGGTTCCCACCACCAGCGCGGCAATACCTGCTACTGCGGCTACAGCCTCTAATATGCCTAATATGGTCTTTTTTATACCGGGTTTGCTGGTTACACTTCCTTCGGCATTAATAACTGGTATCCGATATTGTACAGAACCTTTACCGTATTCACACTCTTTTCCAAATTCAGTAAAAGCATCCTGTATTGCTTCCTGAAGGGCAACGGTTTTATCAGCATTGGTACTGCTACCCGAATATTTTCGTTGCGTTTTATGGGTAGTTACATCAATGAGAACTATTTTGGTTTCTGCATCGGTGCTGTCCTTGGCTTCACCAATCATGGTTATCAACTGATATTCCTGACCGGTTTCCTGCGAAATAAGACTTACAACTGGTGTGTATGTAGGTTTTGAATGATCATAATCGCCGCTGAAGGATTGTAAGTTCTTTTGTACATCAGCCAGGCCTTTTTCCTGCGATGTGAGATTTGCTATCAGTTCTTCTATTTTGTCTTCCAGGGATTTTGCCGGATCATTCATTGATAGTAGAACCCATATGTCAGCCATACCTGCGGCATCAGCCTTATCTGCTGCGATTGCCAGGGAAATTGGTTTACCGGTACCCTTGTTGTTAATAGATATTTCCTTCAGCTTTTTAGCTAAACGGATACTGTTTTCTTTACTGGCCACATCTGCCGTTAATCTGTCGGCCAGTGACATCGCCTGCCTGTCGGTTAAACTTTTTAGCTTAGTTTCCAGTCGTTTTTTATCTTCATCCGCAGTGGCTTCGGCAAGCTGTTTTTTAACGTCTTCAATTTCATTAAAAGGTTTATTAACAGATTCCTTGGCCAAGGCATTCCCATTCTCTACTTTTATCGGAAAGAAAGCCTCACTCGGACGGATGATAACCTTATCATCGGTAGGCTCC
Source organism: Mucilaginibacter sp. RCC_168 (assembly GCF_041355315.1). NCBI lineage: Bacteria > Pseudomonadati > Bacteroidota > Sphingobacteriia > Sphingobacteriales > Sphingobacteriaceae > Mucilaginibacter > Mucilaginibacter sp. RCC_168. Next base: position 84,251 of record NZ_JBFUPN010000013.1, on the reverse strand, counting down.
ACTTGTGCGCGGCAGTAAATGATATATTCGCCTTCATCTTTAGGAAAAGTAAAATCGGCATCTGGTGTAATATTTAATCTTGATCCGTAAAAGATGTCTGCTGATTTTAGTTCCTCGATCTTCTGTCTGGAAAGGTCGGCATCTACATTAACCTTTTCATCTGGCAGGCCCATTTCATCCATTTGCCGGTTATACAACTCCAGCTTTTCTGTATTAACAAGCGGCTTGGTTTTAAGCTGGCCCGACTCTCTGAAATGTGCCACCAGGCTTTCACGTCTTTCTTTCCAGCTTGATGACAGATCGGCTTTTTCTTCAGCAGACAATTGATCATCTACCCGGTAAATATCCCAGTAGTAATAAACCGTACGCATATTTAATGTCATCAAGTTAAGCGTATCGGTGCCTTCCAATTTTTCAAGCTGCACATTCATTTTAAATGAGTGATGTGCTCCGGTAACTGTTTTTGCATCGGGTCTTACATCCTTAGCAATGATGTTTGATGGATATGCTTTTTTTACGTGATCAAAGCTTTTGGTTTCGCGGCCTTCCATTTTTATATCACCACCCCTCAATACCTTTGTGGCAACTTTGATCACCTTCAACACATCCTCGGCCTTCATTTCTTTGCGTAAAGGATCAGGCAATACTCCAGATTTCATGTGCGCCTCATCGGCACCTTTTTCGTTTAAGGAAGTAACAAATACATCAATTCGCAAATAAATATTGGCTTCATCCCCTTCATTGGTTGCAAGGGATATTTTGTCTGGCAGATCGTAAAGATTATTATACATCTTACGCTCATCTGCCATTAACTTTTCGATCTTTAACTTTAATTCATATGACCATTGCATTGAAGCGGATAAAGCAGTTGCATCTTTTGAGGGTTTTACATCAAGTACACTTTTTAATTTTTCGATACGGATAAGCTCACGGATATTGGTTAATAAATCTGCGGGTTTATCACTTTCGTTAACATCAGTATAAACCTTATTAACAGCTTTATCTGCGGCATCTTTTTGAGCGGCATAACCTCGCCATTTTGATTTACTTTTTGAATAATAGAAGTTAAATGAAGCCGGAATATCTTCTGATGTGGGTTCGGCATTGCGTGTTGATTCAATAATATCGGCCATGCTTTTTTCAAAAGCATTCGCCCATTTTGGTTTAGGTGGAATTTCCTCCTGATCATCTCCGCCTTTAGCCCCTTTACTTGGAGACGCCCCTCCGTAAGGCATTACAATAAGGCCAATTACCTCACCGTCACTTACCGACTTTTTAAAATTATCATAATCAGTATCAGAGTTAAACCAATTTGAAATAGTGTACGCATTATCCAGATCTTCCAATTTTTTTTGCTCTTCGGCAGACAGGTTATCTTTTTTGCCGATAAAACCATCCTTATTGGCTACATTGTCATGTGCGCCTGCATAAAACAACCCGTTAATCCGCTTATTATAAAATGGCGGCAGAACAGTATCATTACTAATATGAAAAGACTTTAACTGTATAGGTGTGGCGCCGTCGATCTTATATAGCATTAATATGTTGCCCTGTATAATGAGCGTTCTGCTAAGTCCCGGTTCCAATCCTTTCAATATTTTAACATCCTCAGATATGTTTCCTTTAGTTTCTAAAAGGGTAATTTTACTTTTCCCATCTGATGGGCCCGGGTCTCTCTGTATAATTTTGCGGCTTATATTTTTATCCTGCTGTAATACATGGGTAAGTTCATGTGCTAATAAGCGTTTCCCTGTATCGGTATCCGGCTGATATTGCCCGGCCGCAAATGCAATATGATTCTGATGAGTATATGCCAGGGCGTTAATATCTTTTGACGACTGATGAGCTTGTGAATCATTATGGATCTGTACATCACCAAAATCATGACCAAAGCGATTTTCCATAAATCCCCGGGTTTGTCCATCCAGCTGTTGGCCCGATGACTGTATTGTTTGTTCAACATTAGCGGTAACAACCGGCGAATTATCTGAAATTTCTTTTCTGTCGATCTTTTTATTTTCTTCTTCCTCATCACAATGAGCACATTTTCTCTGGATGGGTAAATCGGCAATTGGTTGCATTGGCTCAGGAGAGGTTTCTTCTTTTGCCTCCTCCTCTTCCATATGAGGTTCTTCTTTTGCCTCGCACGCCGAACATTTTGGTTGAATAACCTGCCTGGGTGCCGGTTTAAAAAAAAGCGTATTATCGGATTGATCATTTTTGCTCATCACCAGTTCGGCCATCGTATCAGCTTCCTGCTCATAAATATCATTGGGTTGATTTACCGTGAGCTTTGGCTGAAAAAATAGCGATTTTGAAGCCATAGATTTTTCTGGCTTACTGACCGGGTTGATATGTTTATGCGAATTCACTGTTAAATTATTATTTATAGCTCCCTGCTTTGAACCAGTCAAATAAAACTTTTGAGTGTGTTTCTAAATCTGCCGGTTTTTTAACGAAAAAGGAATATGCTTCGGCATAAAATTCTTCTGGTTTAGCCGGCCAGTTCTCTGCAGCATACGCTGTAAGGGCCGGTGATATGTTGTTTTTTACCACCAAATCATAAAATGCTTTAACAGATAAACTCATACTTTTATTAAAGGCCATTACTAATGCGGCCTTATAAAAACTATCCTGTGCCGCTTCAAGCGCTGTTGTTGCGCTAACAACCTTATTTTTAGGATTCGCTTTGTTAAGATCGTCACGTTTTGTATTCCTATCACTAATGGCAGCATCCGCAATAGCTTTTGCACTATCTGCTACTGCTGTTTCAACACTTACAACAGCATTATCATTATAGAATTTTTTTATAGCGTTTTCGCAATTTGTTAATGATGTTCTGTAATCAACGCTCGCTGCATCTTTTGAATTAATTACTGGTTTGGCAGCTTTCAATGCAGCTTCCATAACTGGCAGTTTGGCCGCTGCATCTTTTTTAAGATCATCTACATTCGCAAGCTTGGCATCCGCAGCTGCTTGTTTTGTTGCTACAATAGTGTTTTGTGCTTCCGCAGCGCTTTTTTTAGTATTAAAGTCGGCATTTTTTGGATCACTCACCGCTTTTAATCTATCTACTTCTGCCTTTTTCGCCGTAAAATCATCTTTAGCGGCCTCAACTGCGACTTTATTAGGACTGCCATTTATCTTATTAAATTCCTTTAGGGCTTTTTCTTGCTCTTTAATTGCCGCATTAGTAGCGTCATTTGCTGTCTTGAATACACCACGCGCATCATTTGCTTCAGTGTTCAGCTTATTGAATTTTAAGCCCTCGGTATCCAGGCTGTTTGTCGCAACCCGATGAGGCATTGCCGCAACAGCATGTCCAACTTCATGGGTAATAAGACGAATAGATTCATCGGCTGTGTTTGTACCAAATGCAAGATCGCTTAGCTCTATTTTTTGTTCATCAGTTACACTTGTATCGTTATAGCCCTGCTCCTTGCTATATTCACCAGCTGTTGTGCCACCGAGTGTATTGACCCTGACAATTTTAGCTCCTTTAATGGCAGCTTTATCATCTGCTGGCAAACCAGCGAGGGCTTGATCAACCAGATCAAGTTCTACATCAGAAAAAGTGGAGGTATCATCCAGTACGGCAGTGATGCCATAGGTTTTTATTTTTGCAATAAGCTGAGGTTTAGTAAGTGGCTTTCTTTGAATTTGCTGACCGTTTTGCGTTTGTTGCAGCACATGGGTTAATTCATGTGCCATTAATTTTTTGCCGCCGTCACTTTCGGGCGAATACTGCCCGTTGTTAAATACAATATCATTGCCTGTAGTATAAGCTAATGCGTTGATCGATTCTGCAGATTTTGCAGCAACCGAATCAGCATGGATACGCACATTTGAAAAATCCTGACCGAAACGTGGTTCGAAAAAACTCCGGCTGCTATCGGGCAGGGCCTGCCCCGATGAACCTAATGACCCTATATAATTATTCAGGTTATTGCCGCCGAGTGTTTCCGAACCCGAACGTTCTTTGCGATGCACGTTTTGTTCCTCGTCGCAATGCCCACATTTGCGCTGTATGTTTTCGGCAGGTTTAAAAAAAGAGGTTTCATTTTGAACTGGACCGGCCATGCGCATCACCTGGTTGGCTACTGCATCAGCTTCCTGCTCGTAAACATCGTTTGGCTGATTTACGGTAAGCTTGGGCTGAAAAAACGACGATTTATCATCCCATTTTTTTAAGGAATTAACTTCGGCGGGATATTGAACTTTACTTTCGTTTTCTTTACTCATCACACTTATATATCAAATATTTATTTAAAAAAGCCTTGCCAAACAGCTATAGGAATCTGGATTATCTAACAATAATTTCATGGTTGGTGGGCTACCACTACCACAGTCTGGTGGATTTCCACCAAGCCCCCACGCATGGACACTCCCCCCCATTGCCCGGTGATAATTTTCATGAACTATCAGTGCCCCCACATCTGTTGCACTCCAACTTGAATTTATAATATCAAAGCACAGCATAATGTCATTAGTTGGAAAAAAGCCATTTATATCGGTTTCAGCCCTAACTGCATGATTACATTTTCCAATACTTGAATTTGCGTTGGCCCCGTCGTTACAGTGGTACATGTAATTTTCATTGAGTTTGGTGTTTATTTTCTTAAAGTTAGCTTCAATTTCACTTCTATGAGCCAACCCCTCTGTGCCAAAATATTTAGGGATCAATGCAGTTAGCCTGGGATCATTTGCTGTAAAGGCAGCTAATACATTTGCAAGCATCTGTACTGCCGCGGGATGCCCCGACCAAATAAACGGCTTAAGGTGCAGGTCGTCTTTGCAAAAATTATCGTGACCGTATCTCCTAACCACACCCTCTCCCTGTTGCACCACATGCGTTAATTCATGCGCCATTAACTTTTTGCCGCTATCACTTTCCGGCGAGAACTGCCCATTGTTAAATACAATATTATTGCCCGTAGTATAGGCCAGGGCATTGATGGATTGTGCAGATTTTGCCGCTACAGAATCGGTATGGATACGAACATTTGAAAAATCCCGACCAAAACGAGGTTCAAAAAACTGGCGGCTACTTTCAGGTAGCGCCTGACCTGAGGAACCTAATGATCCAACGTAGCTATCCAGTTCGTGACTACCTTGTGCTTCGGCACCTGACCTCTCTTTACGATGCACTTTTTCTTCTTCCTCACAATGCTGGCACTTACGTTGGATGTTATCACCAACCGGTTTAAAAAAAGCATTTTCATTATGATCTGGTATAGCCATGCGCATAACCCGATCAGCCATCGTATCCGCCTCCTGCTCGTAAACGTCGTGGGGTTGGTTTACGGTTAGCTTTGGCTGAAAAAAAACATGATTTGAACAGGTTTTTTTTTTGCCCGGTGTGTCTGTTGTTTTAGTTACATATCGATCCACAGTATTGTTTTTAAGGGCAGCTGCCGGATAAAGCATTAGTTACGGTTGTCCGTTGCGATGGGCTATTCATAACACTTAACAACGGGGTGATTTTTGCTCGTATGTTTGATAAATCAGTACTTGTGGTGCCAACACAGCATATTCTGACCATTGCGGCAACGTCGCGATCGGTGATCCAGGTTTCATTAAGCAATACCCTCATCCATCTTACTTTTTCTTCCCACGAAGTACGCTCTAACATTTTTGGCTCCAACATTTCTGCGTTTGATAATATTTCTATTTCTGTAGACCCAACGCCTTTATTAGCTGTTTCCATGTTTTCATTCAGGGTATTAGGATTATCTATCGCGGGTATATCGGTATAAAACACAGTGATTGGTGCGCTTGCTGAACTTGGTAAATGATGCCCTGCGGCCGTAACTACCTCTGACGCGAATGTGGTACATGTATAACTACCGGTTCCTTTTATATATCCGTAGAAATGACCCGTCTTACAAATATTTTGTGTATAAGCAAGCCCGGCAGCATATTCTGCAGCTGTTAGTGCCATGGTTTCGGTACGGTCGGTGCAGGCATCATGGGAAGTATCCGGATGATTTACACAACCAAGTACGGCGGGGTTTTTCTCTGTTGGTATGGTCGATCTTGGATAAAATCCGTAAGTGTATTGTGTACCATTGCTTTCATAGAACCTCACAAAAGTGTGACCAAAATTTCGACTAATAAGCGCTTTTTTCCAGCCGCTTTCTTCAATGTCGATATTGACATCCATAGCCCACCAGGTGCTTGCAGCCGGGGGGCCAGTTACTGTGATGTCAGGATTGCTGCATTGATCAGTCGCGCAACAACTTCTTGCAGCCGAGCAATTAGCGGTTCTCCTGACAACATTACTGTCACTTTGCTGGATCACGTGCGTAAGTTCGTGTGCCATTAATCGCCTGCCGCTGTCGCTTTCCGGCGCAAACTGCCCACTATCAAAAACAATATTATTACCCGTTGTGTAAGCCAGCGCATTGATGGATTGAGCCGACTTTGCAGCTACTGTATCTGTATGAATGCGTACATTTGAAAAATCGCGTCCAAAACGAGGTTCAAAAAACTGTCGGCTGCTGTCGGGCATAGCCTGGCCTGATGAACCTAATGAACCTACGTAATTATCCAGTTGGTAACTACCTTGCACTTCACCACCGGAGGTTTCCTTACGATGTATTTTCTCTTCCTCTTCGCAATGCTGGCACTTACGCTGCACAACCGCCTGGGCAGGCTTAAAAAATGTGGACTCGCCTGTGGTCATACGCATGACCTTATCGGCCATGGAGTCTGCCTCCTGTTCATACCTGTCACCAGGCTCATTCACCTGTAATTTAGGCTGTACCACATGTCCCGGAAAAAAAGGCTTACTATTTTGTGCCCCTCCAGTATTTTCAGATTGTGATTGCTTGGTTGCTAACATAACTTTATTTTAATACCAATCTACATTTAATATTTCTTGCATCCATGGTAGGCGTATGGTTGAATACCCCCAGGGTAATTTTCCTAACAATACATCAATGGTTCGTTGTTCAACTGTTAATAACCATCCATTTTCTTTTTTGGTTAATTTTCCATCCCGCTCAAAAAAACCATCGCGCAAACCTTTAATTGATGCGTTTTTTAATGGCGACCAATGATCTATAATGGCTTCCAGTAATCTTTTTGATTCTGCCTTTTCTTTTTTTGTTAAAATAATGGCCGAGGGCAGAGTTTTCGCAATGGGATAACCGCATAAAATTTTAGAAAGTGTCAAATCAAATTCAGCAACTTCGCTCTTCCCTGTTGCCAGGTAATAAAGCAATAATATGGCTCGTTGGTGAGCCATTTGGTCTTTAAATTCCCCATCGGTTAGCAAGCCCAGATCATTAAAGTAGGGGGATAAAAAATAATGAAGGATTACTATTCCACTGCTCTTTATGTATAACGTTTCGGATTCTTTAATACCTGTATACCTTTTGTTCTGAGGTAAAAGCCGTTTTGTATTATCTCCCTGCTTGTTTTTCTCAGATTTTTCTTCCTCAGTCTCAATCTTTTCTTGTCGTCTTAACGATACTTTATCTTGATTATCAGGATGACCGATTTTCTGATTTTCCTGCTTTTCTTCGATTTTTGTTTGCTGTTTTAATCGTGCTTCGTCCAGATCATTAGAATGGTGTACTTTATTATTTTCCTGTTCTTCTTTGATTTTTTCGGGCCTTATATCTTTTTGTTTTACGTCGTAGGGGCTTTTTTGTATATCGATATTATTGAGATCATTCGTAGCATCATCGGTTTTAGTCTCGTTTGTCTTTTTATCTTTATTACTACCTGTAGCATCTGAATTTTTAGCCTGATTTGTTCTATTGGCATCTGTTTGCTTACCTCTCCTTATCTCTTCGGTATTTTCGTAATCATTATTTACTTCGGTTTCTTTACGCCTATCTATTACCGTCTTATCTTCTGTATCATTTCTAAAGTTCTCCCTTGATTTTAAAAACAATTTTAGATCCTTAAGCGCATTCTTTACGACATCCGTTTGGAGTAACTTTTTTAATTTATTCTCCAATACTATTGTTATCTCCTGGCTTGATATGTTGAAGCGATCTATTAAAAGATTTAATGTCTTTACTATCTGTTTACTGTTCTTTGTATTTGATGATGCTTTATTATTTTCTAAAGTTTCAGGACTTAGTAAAGCATGAAAGACACAGGCCCATATTTCGTTATAAACATGTAAATCTTTCTTTGTGCAATGAGTTATAAAGATCTCTAGGTCGCTGTAAATAAGGCTCCAGGATTCATTAATTGCGCGAGCGATAATTGACAATAATTTTTCAAGGAAAGCATTACTAAACTGCAAGATCAATCTTTGCAGTATGACCGGATTATCAACATAATTATCGCAGAACCAGTTAAAGAAATGAGAGGCTTTTTTCTCCGAATCTGAAAAAGTAGTTATGATCTCGTTACCCCAGTCAGTCATGTTTTTAACAGGACTATACCAGGGTAAATAGCCATTCTCCAGAAAATAAATGAAAGCCTTTATTGATGATTGTTCTGGACTTAATGCTTGTTCCTTATCTTCCTCCGCCAATTCATTTTTTTTCGAGGGTAAGATCTTCCTGAGCTCTTCGATAAAGTGTGTTTTAAATTCCTGTTCAAAATTGTGTGCTTCAATTTTACCTAAATCAAGATGCAATGAATCGATGCGTATAATATCAGTAGTTGGAAATAGTTCATCAAATATGGCCTCCATACTGGCGGATAGTTCATTACGCAGCAAGCCACTTACTCGATTTTGAAAAACGAGAGCCTCTTCCCGTTTGGGAAGATTTAAAGTTACTTGCTGCCTATGAACAATATGCGATGCCATGATTTATTACTTATTGATCTTTCTTCCTCTTGGTGAAAAGTTTTTCTATTGCCCCAGATTTTTTAAGGGAAGCCGGCGGCCCGTCTGAAATAGCAGCACTGAAGCCAGCTGGGGTAATCTCTAATTGCATTGATGTAGTTGATGAATGACAGGTACCGTTTGATATGGTTAACGAAACAGTAACAGTTGATGCTTTGACATTTACTACACTACTATCACCTGATATTCGAATAACCCCATCGGTAGTCATCGCTCCCTTCGATATATTATCTCCAAAGACTTCCCAATCATAGGTAAATCTGCTGTCCCTGATAGCTGGAGTAAATGTTGCAGATACAATACCTGTTCTGGCAGCTACGGCAGCAGTTTTAACACCACTACCAGACCAATCGTTTATAAAGCTGAAAACACTACTGCCCGGTACAGAAAGAACTGTAATATTAAACGGTGCAGAACTTACATTATTTACAGTATAAATTAACCGGTATGTTCCGGCTTTGGCGATTGCCGGCGTAAAGGTTTGTTTGACGCCATCAAGACCGGGTACCGCGTTAAAAGTACCACCGGGTATTGATACTGCTATTTGTGCAGGATTGGTATCATTATCACAGAAAGCAGTATTACTCATCGAAATAACAGGTGCCGGAGGTGGTGGAGGTGTAATTTCAGCCGAACTGCGTTCTATCGGCGAACCTATATAAGGAACGTAGAAATCAGCAACAATAATTTTATTAATAATATCATAATTTGGCTCATTCTCAGTCACTCCCCTGCCTGCCAGGATATCAATCAACCTCAGCTTTTCAGTATCAGATACCCCTTTACTGTCGGCCACCATTTTCTTGACAAGATTTAAGGTATTTTCATCAAGATTTGGGGATGCAAAAACCTGTTGCCCTTCGGTTGGAGCAGCTTCCATACTTGCCGACCGGGCTTTCATTGATGCCGCATCACCAGCCTTAGAAAGCGGGGTAATAATGTTTTTATTAAAATTGGCGATATAATTTTTATAAACTAATACCAATGTGCCGCCCTTGGGTACACCTGCTTTATGTTCAAGTCCGGGGTGGTTTTTATAGTAATTTAAAAATGTATGTTTATCGGCGTAGCGGGAGTATCTCTGGTTTACTTCATTACTTAATGAATCTAATAGTTCGTCAAGAGCAGCATTTAATACCGTTTCAAAATCTTCAATTAAAAGATCTACTCCATAACCTTCAATTAATGATATCATAGAGGCATCCCGGGATACCTGAGTTCTTGCCACCGGGCCTTTTAGGGTGGCAATAACTTTGTTTATGGAATCAAGATAATTATTAAAAGTATCATACTGACCTCTTACGTCGACGTCAATAACGGATGGGGCATTCATTAAATACACCATCACCGTTTCAATAGCATCAATAAAATAGAAAAAATAGAAATAAAGCTCGTCTACACTACCCGGTTGATAATTGATTATTGGATTGGTAAATACTCCGGTATCACTTAATGCATTTAGGTAAGCGCTTGCTATTGTGCTGGGTAGTACCGCGCAATTGTTACGTATAAAAGTGCCTTTGGGGTAAATATAAGGGGTACTTGCTGATCGTATCGGTTCAATACCCCGAATAGCGTTTGTTTTAACCTCTGAGAACCTTTTAATTGGACTATCTGTTAGTTTACCGGGTATATTAGTTCCCGTAGTAGCTTTAGCGACATAGGGTAAATTTGCAACAAAAGCAAATGGGGTCAATATCTTAGTTGTGGCTTCTGTTACTATCAGGTTGTAATCAGTTTCCAGATCCCGAATTTCAGCATCGGGCAAAGTCACATTTGAAAAATCAAACTGCTGATCTGCAATGGCTACCACATCAAATGGAAGATTATAGGTTAAACGCTGAATAAGGATATTGGATAAAACATCCTGATAGTTTTGACCGATGTGGCCCTCAACCCTAAAAAAGTTATACTTTTCAATATCATATAAAAGTGGTTGTGCTACTTCGGTACTTGTGTTATATAAACCCGAATTATAACCCAGATTTAATGTAGCTTTCCCACTGTTGGTTTTGGCATAATTCCATGATTTATATAACTCGGCACCACTTTCATTTACCGTGTAATAGTATGGGATAGCCCGTTCGGAAAGCGGGAGATGCATATATTGACTTGGGGTGATCTTTACCGTAAATTTATCTGACTGAGTAGTGTCTGGAATGGTAAAATCTTTAATCATCAATACCATCCGGCTAAATAGCAAGAGTACCTCGGCCGATTCAACACCCATTTTTGAAAATAAAGGTGAATAAATAAAGTAGTTACGATAGCTATCTTTTACATAGTCATTTGTTGCCAGTGATGCATCACCTAAAACCAGATGCAATGGAAATAAATTTTCATCCGGGCAGCAGGTAGTGATGATATGGGATACTTTAGCAGAAAACTCTTCATAGGCCTTGATCAAATCATCAATGAAATCATAAAAGTATTCAATAGCCAACGGATTTTGTTTTAATAACTGGTCAAGATAATTTTTCAGTACGGCCAACATATCAGAAAAAGGGTTTGACGTAATGTTTAAAACTGACCCGTATTGCTGATAGCAGGAGTTATAAGCATCGGTTAGCTGACTTAATGTAGTATCATCAACCAAACTGACAAAAGCATTCAGTATGTCATCCGCAGTTTCAAGATCTGTAAAAGGTACGTTAAATCTTTTTAGCTGTACTTTGGAGTTTAAGCTCAGTTGAAAGGCTTTAGACGGAATATTTAACCTTGATGATATGGGGGATATTTTATTTATATTACCTATCCTATCAATATTGCTTACTTTGTTAGCGTTATTACTGTACAGATCATTTTTTGCAACAAGTAAAGGCCTTATCTGTAAAACCATTTTTTCGCCTTTGTTATTGCAATCCTGAGTGTCGCAGTTTTTGAGATCTGTTTCTTTAGCTTCCAAAAACAAAGCAACCACATAGTCACTTAAAAAGGTAGCCGCTGCTGATGAAAGGGTTTTCGCATTGAGTTGTTGTGCGCTTTCCAATGCATTAAACTGATCATCTGTAAGTAATAGCCAGACAGTTTTACCAGTACAGAAAGGTTTATAAAAAGGCAAGCCTCCTTGCTTGTCATAAACAAAAGGGAGGTCATCAGGAACCTCAACAGGTGTATACGGCATATAATAGGTATACTGGTTGGTGTCCTGGGTGATTAAATACCCTTGCGAAGTAACTCCGCAGCCCTTGTTAATTTCAATAACACCCGGATTGAACACTATATCCAGTCCGCAAACAATACCAATACCTATCAGTTTGTTGCGTGTCCAGCGGTTTTGCTGATCAAGGTAGTTAAAAGTTTCATTGAGGTGATCGTTAGTAAGTACCTGATCTGGTTCAAACACGATGTATTCTATTGGATTTGCCATATATCAATTTTTTAAAGATCCTAAAATGGTTTTGCCCAGCATTACCGGGTTGGTATCCTTACTTTCAGCACAATCGTGCAATGTGGCTACCGGGTATTCACTATGTAAATTAAACAGCAGTTGTGTTAACGTATCATTGGCTTGTTGCAGGTCATCTATTTTGGTATTATCAGATGAATAATCGGCTAAAGCTGTTATCCACGCCTTATAAGCAATTTCGAAATCATAAATCGACTGGTCATTTATCCAGCAGATTTTTACCATGGTATGCGCGGGTGTTTCCTGCCTTATGATATTTTCAAAGTAGTTTCGAAAGGCTAAATTTCGGAAGTGCAGTGGCCAGTAAGGCAGTACGACTGACATTTTGAAGGAATAAGGGTCTTGCTCACCGCAGAAATCACAATTCTGATCCAGGCATACCGGCGCGAATTTTTTAAATTGGTCACTCCGTGGTCTCAAAAGTAAATGCTCAATCAGATGAAGCCCGTCGGCATCACACTCCTTATTAAACTCCGTTACAAACTGAGCCAATGCCGCATTTGCATTTACCAGGGATGTAAAATCATTACTTATAGCAAGGTTGTGATCTTCATTGTCTATTACGTAAATATTCCAATTGCTACCGGTTTGTTTAATATCATAGTGTTCATCAGTTAAAACAAGATCCATAAATGCAGGTAAGGCATTATTCAATTCCTCCTGGGTATCATAAATTGCTACTGATGTTAAGATTCCTCCGTTTTGATTGCTGAATGAAAACTGATATTTAGCTGGTGCATCATTAGTAGTGATAATAGCAACGTTACCAATACAGTACAAAAACCTGCGATAATTTTTTTTGATACCGCCTAAGTGGCACAGTTTTTTTTCTAAACCTGATATATTATCCGTATCCCATAATTTAGTGGTATCAACAGAAAAATCTGGTTGGGGTGGAAAGTAGTTTTGTGGAAAATAGTTAAACGCTCTGCCTCTTTGATAACCTATAGCCGGATAGTCCTTTAAAAAAGAGATCTTGCTATCGATGATATCCGCAGGTGTTAAATTAGATTCTTTTTGAGTTGCATAATCAAGTGAATAATTCAGTAAAACATAATCATTAAATGATTCACCAAAACGACTCATCAGGTGATCAAGGAAACGGCTGCGACGGTCGGTGAAAACCTCATTTGATTCATACAAGTTCTGCCAATCGTTTGCCGGTACAGTGGTTGAGTTCTGGTTTTGCATTACCCGTTGTTCAATCGTATGGGCTGCTCCATCTTGTTTATATACCGGCCTAATATTTTTTATATCACCCAGGAACTGTGCGTAATAAGTCTGCACGATATTCTCAGTGGAAAATAATTTTTTCGCGCCGTTTAGTTGTGAAAAGAAATCAGCCAGTAACTGATCAAATAGTAACAGATAGGCTTGTAACTGTTTAGCTTGTCCTTTTCTTTCATCACTTATATTTGTTGAAAGTCCTGCGGAGCCAATGCCATAGGTTTGTGGTAAAAGATATTCAACAGAAGTGTAATTATTCAAAGGGTAATAGTTGCCGGAAGGAACAGCCAGATCATCGGTGTGACCGGAAAGTTTATTCCGGGCTTTTACTGCACGCAGCCATTTGAGCGTATCGCGCACCTCAGTCAAAGATGGTAAATAAGGGAATTGGTTTTTATAGAAAAGGAGTTTTGATTTTGTTTCAGAAAATACCGGTTTACAACCTGTTGTAATAGGCATGCACCAGTTTTGGCTCCTTAAACCAGTAACAGGTTTGTCGTCGGCTCCATATTTGGTCATCATAAAATTTCGGGCACCCAATACGCCGTCAATATCCATGATCAGGCTGATGATATCTGATGCATATATTTCCCCACGCAACTGGGTTTGCTCCAGTTCAGTAGTATCAATAAATCCATGCTGTAGTACGGGGCCTTCAAATATGGCATCGGTAGTATAACCCTTATCCTGCAATTCACTTAACAGGTAAAAGTTCACCGAGGGGTTAAGATATTCCTCAATAGCATAAAATACTTGGGCCTGTATCTGTTCCATATCTGCAGATGGCGAAACTTCTATGTCACAGCAAATGGCTATTTCTTCATCTCTTATTGTGGTGACACTAACAAAATCTTCACATAGATTTCTGTTTCCATTTAAGGTTCGGATGGCCGATTGAACGATACGTTTTGCCTGTTGAATTTTTAACAGGTAAAGATTAAGTACCTGCGCAGTATAATCAGCACTAAAAAAGGCCTGGATATCACCCATTTGTACAGGCTGGCCCGAAGGTTTCAGATCAATATCAACTATACCTGCGATTACTGCTGAAAAGTTTGAACTTTCAATGGTGTAATTAAAATCAATTTGAATAATAATACTACTACCGGTTGTAAAACTGGCAGTAGTGCCAGAAACAGTTGCCGGATCAATGGTTAATAATGAGGCAACGCCTGGATCATCCCATATAGGGAAAACGATGGTAAGCCCAACGTCACCTCCTTTAAATTTGCCACTTGCGGGATTTAAGATCTGTAACTCCCCATTGTTCATATCGCCAAACTGCTGATCAGAGTCAAGGTCCAATAATACTTTATATAAACCTGATAAGTAAACCGGATGAGGTGTTTCCTGGTACGATAATGAATCGGCCTTACAATCAGCATAAAGCGCTATTTCACCGGCCGGAACGTTTTGATCGTTATTGACATAGTAGTTGTCATACAAAAACCAGGCATTATGTACCCCTACAATATCTATCAATAGTTTGCGGTAATCATTAACCGTAAGCGGCGATTGAGTTAGTACGTTCTTGGCGGTATATAAAGTTTGTGAAGACGCTATTTGACCATCTGCCCCGGTGAGCAGATCTTCCATCGGCATCCCCGTTCTGTAACCTAATTCGGTTATAGCATAACAAAGGGCCTCTAAAATCGTGATACCAGGGTCATGCTCATTATAATCTGTCCAGATTTTACCGCTAAGCTTTTCAATATAACTCAAACCGGCCTCTCTGAGAAAAGCATAATTTTGATCTGTGGTTAAATCAGGATCTTTGATGATTACTTTTTGCTTATCCATTACAATCACAGTTAGTTGGTGAATTAATTAAATGTTTTACTTTGGTTTCTTCATTATAGTATGATACCAAAATGGATCTGGAGGTGCTTGCTATCGCTTCATCTATATCATATAACGCTTGTATGACTACCCGACCTTCGCGAAGTATAATGTGGTTCATTTTAAAACAGGTAACAAAGTCTACATAAGGTCTTTCTTCAATAAAATTGAGCACCACCGATTTTTCAATACTGTTACCAAATTGAATGGCCTGTGGGTTGCCAAAGGCCCATGGAGTTAAAAATTGTTCAATTTCATTGTTTAATTGATTGGAGAAATAAACGGGATCAATACCGTCTCGAAACGTAACACTAAATTCAAACTGCACCTCTTCAAATGATGGATTGCTGAGATGTAATTTTACAAATGGTGATGTTAATGTTTTAATGTATTTCTCTATTTCGGTTAATAAACCTATGCTGGTATATGGCCGTAGCGGATTAGCATTGTTTAAGTGCGTAAGATCGGGGATGGTTATAATGGTTACATGCCCAGCCAGCATTTCACTGTACTTTTGCTGATTGGTGTTGATATCAGGAAGAAACCCGGTATGATCAATACATTTTACCTTAAAAATCTGTGGAAAATACTGTAATATCAAACGCTCATAATCCCAGGTGGTAATAGCCCTGTTTTTATGACGCAAGCGTTCACTTACCCTTTGATAAAACTGATCATCTGTTTCCTGTACGCGGCCTCCAAATGAGGTATAGGGTTGTTGTGTTTTCTTTAACCCGGCATCGGCTATTGCAGGCTTACTAATGATATTGGGAGGTAATATCTTAGTAAATACTATGTTATTGTTAGTATCCTGAACAAACTGAGCTTTTGCTGAATTTACGTTAACAGCGATTAAGTTACAGATCGCATCTGCATCATGCTGCACCCCTGCTTTTATCCAGATCAGTCCGCTGTCGGCACGGCTATTGACAAGAGTAGCACCCGCAGGGATATTAAATATTACCAAACCTGAACTGGTTAAATTATTGGTTTGATCTGTAACTGATTGTTTGTTAAATGGCAGCCAGTTGTTGTTACTCAGATAATACCAGTTAACCTGGGTCATATTTTTTAATGGATTAGCACTGCCATCAGATACCTGGAACAGGATAGAGAATGTTTCATCGGCTTTGGCATTATTTAAACCAATCCATAATTCACCACCGTCGTTTGTAGGTATCCCGTCTTCAACGTTAAAAACAGGTAGTAACGTAAGTGTGTCTGTTGTGATAGCCGGATGCATTTCACGGAACCCAAAGGGCTCAAGATGATAAAAGAAATTGCTACGGTTAGTAAAATCTACCTTACTGAAAACAACACTATCTTCTGCGGTATATTTTACATTAATTGATTTTAAAACCGGATGGTTAGGTACCGGAACCGCACTTGTATCAACAGTATAGCCAACAATTTTATTGGTGTCTGTAGTATCATAAACTACTTTAACTGACGGATGGGGTATATTTTTTTGAAACGTGTTCAAACTATAATCATCACCAATCATTTCCAGTTTTAAATAACCATCAACAGAGGTTATGCTGTAATCCTCATTAGGAGTGAAATCTTCGGGCGATTGTACTACGCGTTCTAAGCCTGTAATATCAATCTCTTTTGGTCCTGTTGCGCCCAGGCGTTCAATTGGAGCAGTTGTGATCATGTTAGGAACGTCACTTTTGACGGTATTATTCCGGTCAAGCGACAAGCCTCTGTTAATTATATTTTTAGCATTAAAAGGCTGATCATTTTGTGTCAAGCTGCTCATATTCATAGAAAGAGCGTTATTAGCTTCAAATGCTAAACCTTTATTTACTACAGAAGTAATATCAGCAGTTAAAGTGTTACGTGCATTGAAATCATTCAATGTTCGCGGGCTTAGTATTCTTTGTTGCAGATCTGTGATAACAATACTGGATGCATATAAACTCGCTCCACTTGCAACGGACAACCAATTACCCTTAGCCAAAGAGGATATATTTACTGTTGTTTTAGATAACGGCGCCTCCTGCCAGTCGAAATCTATGGTTAATTTGGTCAATTGTTTTTGAAATATCTCCTTGCTGCCAATGATAAATGAAGCTCCATTTTCAGGAAAATCGCCAAATGGCTTAAATGGTTTTGCCGGGTTTACTTTGCCATCATCGTTTTGCAGTATTAAGTTTTTTATGGCATCAACAACTACCGATATAGTCACTGCATTTATCCGGGGGATTTTAATTTTTTGATAGGATGTATAGCTGTTAAGCGACACCTGAACCATCGGAAGCGAAACATCAAAGTTTCCGCCATGTATTTTTGAGGAATAGGAAACTATAGCAGGTGCATCACCCTCCAAAACTACTGTTAATGTGAATGTAGTATTATTAATTACCGAGGCTGTATAGACAGATGCTGTATACCAGCTCTTTTTGCCTGTTAACTGTATATTGAATATTCCAGAAAGGTCAGCAGTTGCGATACTGGCTAAACTATCACATATAAAGGTTAATGTTATAGTTCGTTTCCCTTCATTTAAATACAATACGTTTGATGCTACAGTAAAGCCAATGGAGGCTTGTTGAATATTCCTGGGGTTACCAAACGGAAACCAGGAGTTATCTGCACTTAGTAATTTGCCTCCCTGTCCATCTTCTGAATTAGCAACAGATGAAGCATACAGCATTACGGGTGTATTATCTTTATTTAAATAGATAGATTTTAGTGCCTGAATACTGGCTGTTTGAACAACAAGATCGTCTGTTAGAGAATAGAACAGATCTTTATTATTAGCATCCTTCCCAGCTTTAAATGAAGTACCTTTAGGTAATAAGTGCTGATCTGTATTTTTTTGCAGCTCAAAAACCAGGTGTACAAAATCGGCTTCGGCCACATTATTACTTAGTTGTAAAACCTGTTTATAGTAAAAGTCAAGATGCTTTTTAGTATACTGATTCAGATGTTGCTGGGCAAAGCCAAATAGTTTTATGAAAGCCAGATAAAGGGCATAGTGGGGTGCATGAGTAGGATAATTATCCATTGCTTCGGATAGGTAAGCCGGTGTACGGCTTACTATATTGACAATGCCCGAAATAAATGATTGTAAGGCCCCGGTAAATAAATTATGTGTAAGGATATGGTCAATGTCTTCGTGTACTGTTCCTGTTAAGGTGATGGGGAATGCGGTAACTGGTGGATCAACCGTAAAAACACTTTCCAATCGTTTCTGTGAAGAAATAACAAAGACACTCTCCAGAGGATCAAAAGCGAAATTTTGCGAATAAATAATATCATCAACAGGGGTTACAGCATCTATATAAGTTGAAGCAGGATCAATAAGAGAACCGGCTACAAATGCCTTATAATATTGAAACAGTATGCTTAATGGCGCCGCTATTTTTGAAACGATAGAAACAGATAAAAAAGTTTTATAGCTCAGATCGTCTGCCAAATGCTTATACGCGTCATCAAGCGCAGCAGTTATCGAAAAAACAAAATCAAAAAGAATTTTAAAGTTATTTTTTGCATCGGCATCAGTAGGTGCATTGACAATAGTGTTATTTAAATATTTGATGAATGATGCATAATCATTTATTCTCCATTCGGCAATTGCTGCAATTACTACGGCAATATCTTTACCCATGAGTTGTTGCCAGTCGCCATTAATGGTATTGGTATTATCGTAATAGTTTAACCAGGCACTGTATTTTTTGGTAAGCAGGATAAGATCTGCATCTGTCCGTTCATCTACAAGCGCACATTTGGTTAATAAGGCATCCAACGCACGCTGCGCCTGGCTGGTGCCGTTATAGGATAAGAGTTTGGTATCGAAACAATTATTTGCCATTAGTGTATTTCTGTTCCTTCGTTTTTATAGTAAGGATATACAAAATTGAACCTTGAATTTGTGGTGCGGACAGTATAATTAAGAATGATCAGGATCACTCCTTCTGTCTCGCGGCTGTCATCAACCTGTATCGAGCTCAGATCAATCCGGGGCTCATAATAAAGTATAGCCGTTTTGATCATCTCGCGGATATAGGTTTTAAAGGTGGTGGTCATGGGCTCAAAGAGCATCTCGTCCAGATTACAGCCATAATCAGGTACCATTACCCTTTCGCCCTTGCGTGTTGCCAGTAATATCTGCAGACTAAGTTGTATGTCGGCCTCATCGCTGGTCATGATCACCGAGTTTGCGGTAGTATCAAATGTTGGCGGAAAACTCCACCCTGTTCCTAAAAATGAATCTGCCATGTTAACCTCCTATAATTACTGTTGGACATCCTATTATAATTGAACCACCATGAGCCGTTGGATCGCCCATGCGGGCTGCCGGTTTACCTCCTATTAATACTGTTGCAGAACCCATTGCTATTACATCCGGTGGACCCGCACAAGTGCACATATCCCCTACACATGCCGCTGGTAGCCCACCTATTAATACTGTAGGGCTTCCCGGTGGTAATATCGGCCCACCTACATGTGGAACCGGCCCTGTAAACATGGGGCAAACGTGCATATCTGAAACTCTTGCTGCGAGTGGCATAATTCTTTTCTTATTTAGTTGATCATTACTACACCGCCTTTTATGGTGGCAGTGCCTGAACCTTCCACTTTTACAGATGGGGCTGACACGGCGGCACTACCGCTATCGGCTTTTATTGAAGCTCCACCCGCACTCATCTCAAAGCTGGAAGATGGTTTTATAGAAACATTGGTTGCTTCAATGGATAGATCGCCGGTTGCCTTTATTTTGATATCCGCCCCGCTTTCCAGGCTTATGGCCGATGAATCCATGGTTACTTTATTGTTATTCTCGTCCTCCATTTGTATGTAGCCTTCTTTTTCGCTGATGGTTACCTTTTTACCCGCCGGTGTTTCAATTTTTAGCGACTTTTCGTCGTCGTTAAAGATCATTTTCATTCCACTGCGAGAGGTATACCCCTTTTCATCGTTTTTATTAGCGGCTTTCAATGGAGCAGGTTTGGTACTACTGTTCAGCATACCTAATACTACCGGGTGCCTTGGATCATTATTTAAAAAACCAACCACTACCTCATCTCCAATTTCCGGACGAAAAAAAGTACCCCGGTTATTACCTGCATCCAGGCAAGCTATACGAGTCCATACACCATCTTCGGCGGGATCAATAATGGGTAATCTCACGCGGATCCGGTCCTGTGTATCAGGATCATTTTCCAGATCGGTTACTATCCCTATCTGCAAGCCTTGTATGGCCGGCAACATGTCTACAGCCGGTGCAGAATTTACATCAGGTTGGCGTGTAAACAACTCGTTAGATAAACCAAATTGCACGTCGGTTGTCCAACTGCCATTTACTATTTCATGGCGCACACCTGACACAAATACTTTTCCGTTAAAGCGGTCACCTACACCACCTATATTGATCAGGTCGCCTGGATTTAACTGACCGCCATAGCCACGAAAACGAACTCTACCTCTGCAGCGTGACATACGTGCTTTTTGGAGTCGCCCATCGGCCAAACTCTGCAATTCGTCAGTTGTCAGATCTTCGCCAGAGTACAGGTCATATTCTGATACACCCAACACCGCTCCCAGATCACTGCCTGAAATATTTCCATTTTCTTCAAATCCAGGTTCAGCGGCGCTTGCTGTGGTTATTTCCTGAGTAGTATAGTCCCAGGTTTTAGCTGTGAGGCTTTGATATTGATTACGCGCATCCAGATCAGCATCAAACTCCAGTATGGTTGCCCCAAATAAAGCGTCGAGTGCTGTTGCCGAACTGAAATTAGGTTTCTTTATGGTTATTTTGCCGTTATCAACCGTACAAAGCTTTCCGTTAGCTTCCATACGCGATATCATAAAATCCCAGTCGGTACAGTCATACTGAACAAGGGCTTTTAGCGTAGTACTGGTGTCCTCTATGTCGGTATCTAAGCCGTAATTACCTATGATTTCGGTAACGGCATCACTGTCTTTGGTATCATAAAAATATTTATTCTTGCGAGCCACGGTCATTTTAACAGCCTTGTCGCGACAGTCAAGTATTAACATAGGTGAGCCATTCCCCCTTATTTTTAAACTATGTCTTAAAATAATGCCATTAAAAAGCGTTGTTTCGTCTGCATGATAACCGGCAGCTATTTCAATTTCAGCACCAGGAACTAATGTTGGTTCGTTACTTATTGCAAAATCCTGTGCCGAAGCATCGCCATCATATATCAACAGCTTAGCTATCGGGATACGATTTATTTCTTTACTAAAATTCATGGAAGCCACCTGATAGGATGCACCCAATATGGTTCCGTTTACCTTTATAGTGAAGGTAACCAGATCTGTATTTTGTGTTCCTGGTAATGTTTGGCTTAGTGACATGGTTTATTTTGCAATTGGTGGAAAAATAATTTTAGTTCCTGCGGTTAATTTTTTAAAATCGGTTAGGCCGTTGTATTGTGCTACCTGGTAGTAATATTTACTATCCCCATACTCCTTGTAGCACATTAAGGGGAGCGTATCACCCTTAATTACCGTTCGGATATGTGTTAGGTCAGGCGATTGGCGGTTTTCGATAGCTGCCAGTTTGGTTTCATCAATTACTCCCTGGAAAGTGCAATCAGCTTCTGCCCGCAAAGGTGTGCCGTCGGGGTTGAACAGTTTAAAAGTCAACGTCATGCGGGTCATCTGGCAATTGTAAAGTAATGGCCCCCATTGTAACTGAACATAGCGTGGTTGATGGGTTGTACCATCGTAATCGTAAACCACGCTTTTAAACTTTTCAAAATCCTGAACCACATCAGGTTTATCTGCCGGCAATCCCGGTACGGCTAAACCTGATAACAAGCCCCCACCTCCCCTTTTTATCACACCGGTACCATCAAACAAGAACTTGAAGGTGAGGGATTGCGCAGATCTTTTACTAAAAGAAGTAATACTTTCACTCGAGCCCTGGGCGCTTTTTTGATTCACCTCAGTTCCGTAAGTAAGCGCATATGATTCCGGATTGATCAGTACATCGTAATCCAATCCGTCGGCTTTTGTGCTAAAACTGATATCCGTATAGGCAACCAGCTTCATCTTTTTTAATTCACCCAGGCTCATTAGCGGTCAGTTTTTTCTTTTAAAATTTCCAATACCTGTTCAACACATTTGGCAATAATATCTTCACTACCTGTAGCAGCAACGGGTGCTGTTGACGATGTATTACCGCCCGCACTCCCACTCTCGGTTATGGTTGTGGTAATCTGCAATTCTCGTATTTCTACCGGCATTGGTTTATTATTAAGCTGTTTATTAAAACATGTTGATTATCCAACGGAAATACTCGCACTTGCACTGGCTCCACCAAACAGATCGGCCACGGCCCCTACTGCCGCACCAACTGCTGCTGATAGATTTAGTGTTTTATAGTACTCATAGCGAAGGGTCATTGATTCAATAACTATCGAATTTGTTTCCGCGTTAAATGACGAAAGACTGTATTTGATCGGTATAGCATTAGCTATGTACCATGACGATACCGGTAAATGATCTGCGTTTAAAAGCGATATCAACATATTAGTAGGCTGATAATTGAAATTCTCTATCGAATCAAGACACCAGGCTGTTACTCCTGATACCAGTGTCATCCCCCGTTTTAAAACGAGATCAGAATACGTATTACGCCCAGGTAACCGGTGAACAAAACGGTTCTCGCCACCCTCTTTGTAAGTATCCAGACCCACATCAACAGTTAAGCCGGTAACATCCTGAAAACGGAAATCATTTGGCACCTGCGGAAATATTTCAAATACTACCAGGAAATGGAAGCCGGTAAAAGGATAATCAAACATGGCTATTCGTTTTGCATGGTTAAGCCTTCATGTGCCAGTTCAAGTGTTTCGATAGCAACTTCATTACCATCGGCCTTTAAGTCGGTAGATGTAACTTTGGTTGGCCAGGCGTTTTTAACTTTCCATACCACTACAGGTGCTAATGTTTCGTCAAGCAGACTGATGGTGATGTCGCGGCGCTCAACTGTATTCATGTTGATAGAGTTGTGCCAGTTATAAAACTCATTGTCTGATTTAAACACACCACGTTTAAGGGTGATGTTACTGAACTTACGCTGTCCGGGCATCTTTATTTTGTGATACTCAGGGCTCGCGCCGTCGCGGTATTCAATTATATCGTTTGTTATATCAAGTCCGCTTACGTCAGTGAAGCCGATGCGTGTGCCGCCCCAGTCAACACTAAAATGGAATTTCGGAAGTGGGTAATTAGCCATAATATTTAAGTTTTAGATTGATTGATAATTAATTTTTAATAAACTCTACTGTTAAGCTTGCTGCTGGATTTGTGAGAAACGCAAGATGATAAACTCAGCTGGGCGTACTGGAGCCATGCCTATTTCAATGATCATTTTTCCATTAAGGATGTCATCAAAAGTCATGGTTTGACCCAGGCCTACTTTTACATAAAACGCTTGTTCGGGTTTTGGCCCGGCCAATGCGCCCAGACGCCACAGATTGGTGAGATAGTTTTCGATCATAGCGCGTACACGTACCCAGGTGTTTCCATCATTGGGTTCAAATACAAATTGCATGGCTGCTTTTTTAACTGATTCTTCAACCATGATATAAAACCGGCGTACAGATATATATCTGAAGTCGTTACTGTTGCCATCAAGTGTACGGGCTCCCCAAACCAGGATACCTTTGCCTGTAAAAGCACGCACCGCATTAACTGATTTGCCGGAATCGGTATCAATGTTCAGGTTTTCTTGTGTATTATCATCGATATTTACCAATGGTTCTACTATAGTATTGACACTTACATTGGCCGGAGCTTTCCAAACACCTCTTGTACCGTCAACCGATGCATAAATACCAGCCAAAGCGCCACTTGGTGGTACTACAATGCCCTGGTTTTTAATAGCTACTGTGATGTTGTTGTATACCGAGCTTGAATCATTCAGTTGAATTTCCAGATTTTGCAAACGCAGGTTCACTTCATTAATGAATGCCATCACAGAATTTACAACTGCTGAATACAGGTTATTAACCCTTGACCGGATGTATTTTACTGCAGCAGCGGCATCGACAGGTGCTGGTGTGCCATATATGGTTGGGTCTGCTACAACGGTTGCAGCATTTGGAAATAACGGTGTCGTTGAGAAATTAGCAGGGAGCGCTGCACCAACAGCTCCACCCGGAAAACTTTCATCCAAAAGAAGGAGTTCACGGATCAGCTGATCCATCGGTGAAATATCAGCTGCGGTTGCTCCTGCCCGGGTATAGGTGGTGTGAATATCCTTGGTTGTCCGGCCACCGTAAATGTGACTTGGGTCAGCATCAGTTAACGTACTGTTTAAAGCCACAAAACCTAATATGATATCCTTAATGTAAGATAGTCGCAGTATCATTTCCGGCTTGTCACTGGTTGCGGGTATTACGCCATAAGCATCTGTTATTGCCCCTGCGTATTGAGCCACATTGAAAGGGGCACCAAAAGCCGGTGTATTAACAAACGTGTTGATATGCATGTTCAGATCGGTTACGGCCCTATCAATTTGTGTAACAAAAACATTATTAGTTATAATATTTTTTGTAGGCACGTTGGTGCCGGCAGGTTTTTGCAGTTGAATATTTCGGTAAGAAAAAGAGTATGACAAACTTGAACGAAGCCACGGATAATAAGCAGCGCCGTAATTCAGGTTGGCCGAACCTATTCCATTTCTGAAAACGGTTATAACATCCGAATTATCGTAAGTCCTTTCCTTGTCGCCATTAAGTACATCCAGTATCGTAAACCTGTCCTGCAGATCGGCACATGTTTTTAATGATGTTGTGGCCAGGTTATTAAAGTCACTGGCGCCAAATAAAATGGCATCAGGAATAACTATCAGCGTTGGTTCATCCTCTTTACGTAAAACTTCAAACGCTCTGATCTTACCAGCGTCAATAAAGTCGGAGATGAGAACGGAACCATCATTTTTGTATTTGCCTACAGAAATGATGTAACAATTGACACCGCCATTACTGTAAAACATTCTTACAGCGTTATACAACTGGTATCTTGGCGATATATTCACCGTATCTACGCTATTGTCTGGCTTAAGTGCCACATTAGCGGTAAGATTCGGAAAATCGGCCCCAAAATACTGCACATACTGAACAAGTGAGGAAATACGTACGGCCTGGTTAACTACACTTTTTCCATTTCTTGTTGCATCCTGCGAATATCCAATGAATACCGGAACCGCGGTGGCCACCTGGGCAATTGATGGCGGAAAGGATGGAATTTCATTCACATAAACCCCTGGAGTTTTAATTGTGCTTTCGTTTATTTGTGACATATTTATCGGTTTTTATTAAAAGTTTAAAAAGATCTCTGAACATGGATAAGTATCGGTACCCTTTGTAATTGTGACGAGCCTCTGAGGATCTGCACAAGCAATTGGAGAATAGTCATGGTTATTTAATGTTAGTTTTAAATTCAAAGCCTTGTTGCTTAATGGAATAGGTGTAAGTGAAGTAATGATACTTGCCGGATTGGCGAAGTGATATAAATTTGCTGTGTCATTAATATTTCCAGATTGCTTACTGGCAAGAATATATTTCCAGATAGTTGCACGGCTTAAGAAGTAAATACTATAATGCGGCGCAGGATTAAGAAGAGCCCCGTTCCCATCAAGCAAATTACAGGATGCTGGTGATGCGTCATTGAAAATGTCAATTACTGCAAAGGTTTTACCATCATTAAGTTCATCGTTAATATAGATCCATTGCTGGGTTCCGTTAATTGTCAATGAATATTTACCTGGTTGTAAAAAACCCAAGTCAAGTGTAAACGAAGAGGCTGGGTTTGCAAAAGCTATTGTTTTTGAAAATACGGATTGGGTGTAAGTAGTTGTAATACTATTATAACTCAATACAGATATGTTGACCGATGGTTGTGGAGAACCCAGCTGATATACCGATATAGATGGCATCCATTGGAGAGCATCTGTTTCAGACAAGTACTGATTTTTATCCACCGCCATCCAATGGTTGGCATTTGTGAGATTGAAGCTGTTTCCGGGTTTACTACTGCCAATAGCCCGGTATATTGTACCTGTATCATTTGAAGCCAGATCACCCGGAGCATAAGTATTGGCTGCGTTATATGCCGCTATTTTGCCCGACAGAAAAGTTTTCCCGTTGCTGATGTTATTATTTCTATTAGTGAAATAGTAAATTTTACCAGGTGCGGCTGATGATAAATTGGTATAGTTGAAAAATACAGGGTTATTAAGCTGCATAAAAAAAGTGAATTGTGCACCTGTTTCAATTGCCGTAAATGGTTTGGGGGGGCTTACTTTGCCAGTACTATTTACCCCGGTAATTAATTGGTTAAAATACTGTCTTGCAATTATTTGATGACCACCTAAAGTTCTTGCCGTTTGGTTTGAGGGGGAAATGCTAAAGTCTGGACATAGTTGGTCTTTATAGTAACTATGCAATAGTTCAATCGTGAACAGACTTCCAAAATTGATATCTATCATAACGTTTGCAGCGTTTTATCGTTAATAATAATTTCATGCAATAACGGGGCACTTCCCTGAGTAAATTCTTCGCTTATACTGATCATGCGCATTTTGTACATGACAGATGGCAGGTACTTTGAACCCAGAATACCCCATAAATTGTTCATATCCTGGAACGACAGTGTATTGAGATCAAGGATCAGTTTTTCGACCCCTGCAGGTAAATCGGGTGAACTAAGTGGTGTAAATACATTTTGATACTGGAAAAACTGGATGATAAAAGAAAGCCGCTTTAACGATTCGGTATAAGATGACAGGTTAACAGCAAAAAGCACATAGAGGTTGAGGTATATTTTAGGGTTTTTATAGATAGTTTCACTCCCCTGCCTAACATAGTTTTCAGGTGATTTACTAATCCTATCCTCTTCAATATTTACTAAGGTTATGAATGCATTTGCGGGACTGTTCGTTCCGTTAGAACCAGAGGCCTCACTATCATTCCAGGCAATATTGGCTACCTGTATAAAGGAGTTACTGTTGGATGGATCCAACTTTAACCGCAGGTACTGGTCCAATCGCGTGTTCAAGAATGTTAAAACCTGATCTATCATTGTGTTATAAAGTTTATACCGGTTGAAAATTCTGCTTTATAAAAGGGATATATAAAACAGTGGCTAATAATTTCAGGGAGAATTATTATGATGTAAAACTAAGGGCTTAATTATTAATTAATACGCGTACTTTTACGAAAAATACTTTAAATGCTCGCGTATTTTTACGCGACTTTATTGTGTTGTTTTTGTGGAGTATTTGTTTCTGAAGATGAGATAGTTAACTAATGTTGATAACCCCAGATTTATATGAATCAGTTCGTATTATTAGGGTATCGAATTAGATATAGATTCCCCTTTTTCGGAAAAGAAAAGGTTACCTGATATTTTAAACAATACGCAAAAATATTCCATTTATGGAATTCAAAATTGCTTATAACAAAAAAGGAGAACCTTAAGGTCCTCCTTTTTTGTTATAAAGAGATGTACACTACTAATATCCCGGATTTTGATACATTTTCACCGGATCTAATTTTGTTTCATTAAATGGTATAGGATAATACCTGTCTTTAGTTGTAAAGTTTGATAAAAGAGCAGAACCGAAGTCTGCCTGTTTTTTACTGTGAAAATATGCAACTAATTCATCGGTAGTGAAGGTACGTAATAGATCAAATAAACGGTGATGTTCAAAAGCAAGCTCAACACGCCTTTCATGTAATATAGCCAATTTAAGTGTTGAATATTTTGAACTGTAAGTTGGATCCTGAGAAGAAACCTCATAGGTTGGCATACCGGCCCTGGCGCGTACCATATCAAGGTATTGGATTGCTACAGCATTATTATCCAGGTACATATTCACTTCGGCGAGCATCAGGATCACATCTGCATAACGCATTAGGATCCAATCATTTCCGCCATAGCCGGTTTTAGCTATCGCTGGAGTTACATCCCTGAATTTAGTCACAAACCAGTCCTTAACCGTAGGGTCACTTGCGTATTTAATTGAGAAAGCTCCTCTCAGATCATTGCTTTCGTAATCATTTACCAGGTCATGAGTTACATTGTTTCCCACTCCGCTTGATGATTTAAGAGAGTTAATAGTTTCGCCTTTAGCCTGATTGTTAGCAGCTATACTTGAACTATAAACAGGATCACCTTGTATGTTTACAATCTGCCAGATCAATTCAGGGCAGGTGGATTTTTTAGTTACATCAAATACATCAGTATACGGAATGTCCTTTAAATTAGCAAAGGTTTTGGCGTTATATGCTGCTGTAAGGTTAGTTAAGGCATTATTTAAATTAGCCGTTTTATTGGCAGGGTCCTGAGTAGTAGCCATTGTTAAATATACCTGACCCAATAAGGTATTTACTGCTGCCAATGATATCCGGCCAATAGTACCTGTGGCCTGTGTATTTGGCAAAGGGCTGCTCAAGGCATCTTTTAAGTCGGTTAATATTTGCGTGTATACCGCGGCCTGAGGCGTACGGAAAGTATTAGCAGCAACTTCTTCCTTGGTAATTAGTTGTTTAGTAACCAATGGAATATCGCCCCATTTCCGCACAAGGTTAAAATAAACATAAGCACGTATAAATTCAGCCTCGGCTTTGTACCGCTGTTTGGTTTCGGGCTTCGCAAAGGTTACTTTATCCATATTGGATAAGAGTATGTTGCAATTTGAAATAATATTATACATGGCCAACCAATGCGTGTACAAGTAACTATTAGTAGGTGTTAATGAGAAATTATTGAACCCGAAAGGCTCGCCGGCATTTGATTGGTTATCGTTGGTACCAGTGTCATCAGAACGTTGATCTGTCCAAAGGTCACTGCCCTCACCTACCGTGTTACCGCTTCTTAACAGTGCATAGCATCCGTTAACAGCCAATAATACGTCATTTTCTGTTTTGAAGGAGTTAGCTATAGTATTGGCATCAGGATTGGTTTGCTGCAAAAAATCTTTCTTGCATGAGCCAAGGGCTAATACAGCCACAAGGCATAATAACTTGAAATTTATATTCTTCATTTGCTTAAGAATTATTGTAATTAAAAAGTGGCTTTAACACCCAGGTTATACGAACGCACCAAAGGATAAACACCATAATCAATACCCGGCGAAAGGTTTGCACCTTGTGAACCACTAAAAGTGTAATTATAGTTAACCTCAGGATTATATCCTTTGTATTTGGTAATGGTAAAACCGTTATTAACAGCACCATATATTTTAAGTCCGCTTAATCCCAAATTACGTGTTATGTAATCGGATTTAATGGTATAACCGATTGTTGTATTGGTGTTTCTCAGAAAAGAGCCACTCTGTAAATAAAAAGTTGATAACCTGGTACTATTACTTTGGGTGCTGCCGCGAGATGCTCTGTAAACAGTACCATCGCCTGGATCTGCGGCATTACGGTAGCGATTTGCAACGTCTTCATACTGGTTACCTGAACCTTCCATATTGTACAGGTAATAATCCTGCCCATCAAGTACCTGGTTGCCGTATGAGCCGGCAAATGCCGAACTAAAAAAGAAACCTTTGTATGTTGCATTGATCGCAAAACCATAAGTGAACTTTGGATATGGACTACCAATAATACCGGCATCCTTGCTATTCACTACACCATCGCCATTAACATCTTTAAAATAAAGATCGCCTGCTTGTAATGGCGTGGTTGAAAAGGTAGAGATTGGTGGCCCCTTAATTTTATAACCCGCCGGATAAGATTGCGTTGCCGGATTATAGTTGGCTTTATCAGCGGCAATATTAGCAAGATCTGCCTGCGTAACCATACCACCCACTTTATAACCATAAAACATACCTATAGGCTGTCCGGATTGTGTAATGCTGGTCAGATAAGAACGCTCGGCGCCTGCGCTGATGATCGTATTGTTAGCGCTTAAGCCTGATACCTTATTGCGATTGATGGAAATATTGCCACTTAAGTTTAAGGTGAAATCTTTATGAGCTATCACTTTTCCATCTATCTGGAAATCAAATCCTTTGTTACCTACTCTTGCTCCGTCTATATTAGTAAGGATAGTTGGACTGCCCGAGATTGCAGATATTGGCGCTTTAAATAACAAGTTGTAGGAATGACTTAAATAATAATTGGCAATCAGAAAAAGTCGCCCCTTAAGTAAACCAAGGTCGGCGCCAAAATTATACTGCGAAGTTGTTTCCCAACCCAAATTTGGGTCTTTGATATTATCGGCAACAAGTGAAGGAGATAAGGCACCTGTACCAAATACTACGTTTGATGGTGAATTATATACACGTTGCAGGTTATAATTACCTACGTTGTTGTTACCACTTAAACCCCAGCTTGCCCGCAATTTAACGGTAGACTGTTCACCGAGCCAACCATGGTAGAATGATTCATCCGATAGATTCCAGCCTGCAGATACGGAAGGGAAAGATGCATAACGGTTACTCACACCAAAGCGTGAAGATCCATCTGTACGGAATGAAGCAGACAAGAAATACTTGCTATCATAGTTGTAATTTACCCTTGCAAGATATGATAACAGCGTGTAGGTATCATCGCCGGTTGGTTGTACACCTTCAATTGCAGTACTATTAGGTGTTATCAGTGTTATTTGGTTTGGTGCTGCACCGGTTATATTGGGTATATTATCATTCTGGAAACCTGTACCTTGTACTGTAAGTACATTATTTACTGTCTTTTGAGCAGTATAGCCTACCAATCCATCAAAGTGATTTTTACCTAATTGTTTGGTATAATTTAGGGTAAACTCGCCTAATTGATCCCGGTAATCAATGGTTTGCCTTACCGCTTTTGCCGCCTGAATTGATTGAGACGAGTAAGGTGGATTAGCGCCGTTACTGATATTGGTTGGGAGATAATAATTGTAGTTTTCGGCATAGGTTTGCATGCCTAAGTTGGCGTTGAATGTCAAACCATCTAAAATGGTATAGTTGGCATGCGCGTTATAGGTTGCACGGTCTCCAACACGGCTTATTTTAATCAGCGTAGCTGTAGCAATTGGATTTTCAATGGACTGATAAGCATAAGCTGTTGATTGTGCTGCAGCTACGTTTGTCGCTATGCTACCATCGGCATTGTAAGCTGGGAAAAAAGGCATATAGATCAGTGCACCAAAGGCCGGACTATGATCCCATCTGCCATCTTGTGTTTCCTGGTTGGTGTTTTGGGTAAAGGATATATTAGCGCCAACCTGAAGCCTTTTACCTATTTGCCCATCCACATTGGCGCGCAGGTTTATTTTTTTTTGCCCTGTACCCAACATAATACCCGGCTGATCCTGGTACCCTGTGCTGAAATAGTAACGGGTGCCATTGGAGCTACCAGTGAACGACAGGTTGTGGGTTTGTGTTACAGCATTACGATATAATTCATCCTGCCAGTCGGTATTAACCGTTTGATGGATAAGTGACTGGGTCTGGAAATTATAAAGATATGGTGGAACACTTACAGAACCAGCGTTACCTACATTGGCTATACGTGTGGCGTTGTCGTCTGAATACATAGCATCATTCCATGTATGGCCGGTAGTTATCCATAAATCATGATAAGAGTTATTACGACCATCAATTACTAATTGGGCAAACTGATCGGAATTTAACAGGTTAACTTTTTTAGCCATTTGACTAATTCCAACCTGAGAGTCATACTCAAACTTACCTTTACTATCGGTTTTTGAACCATGCTTGGTAGTGATCAATACTACACCACCCGCCGCTCTCGAACCATAAATGGCCGCAGATGCCGCATCTTTCAATATACTTACAGATTCAATATCATAAGGGTTAATGAACAGGTCATTACCAGCCGCATAGCCATCAATTACATATAGCGGATCAGAACTGGCATTGATCGAGCCCACGCCACGTACTGCAATTTTGGTGGTTCCGTAAGGGGCACCTGTAATTTGCGATACCTGTACGCCGGCTACTTTACCAACCAAGGCTTGTCCTATGGTCGGAGCGGTTAAATTCAGTTCCTCAGATCTAACGTTAGCAACCGCGCCTGTAAAATCGCTTTTGCGCACGGTTTGATAACCTACAGCAACAACCTCGTTCAAGATATTGGCAGATGGTTGTAACTTAACATTTATTTCGGTTTTACTACCAATAACCATTTCTTGGTTGGTGTAACCAACAAAGGTAAAGATCAGCGTCTCGCCTGGTTCTGCGGTAATGGTAAATCTACCATTGATGTCGGTAGACGTTCCTTTATGTGATTTTTTTTCATAAACGCTTACCCCAGGCAAGGGTAAGCCATTTTCGTCAACTACAGTACCTGATATTTTTACAGGTGTTTCAATGATCCTGTTACGCAATATTCTTGCTTTGCTGTAGTTTGCATGTACGGGTTGTAAAAATGCAAACACTATCATTATAATAGCGTTTATCTTTATAAGATTTCTTTTTAAAAGATCGCATGTAATCTTTTTATACATATATTTAAATATTGATTGTTAATGGTAACTCCTGAAAGCATTGGAATCGCTTTTCCAGTTATTTGACAATTAATTCCAGACCGGTAGAATATGAGGGTATTCTCTGGTTCATCTTAGCCGGTTTCATTTTTTATAGAACATTTTTACATAGGCAATTTTTTAAATATTATTAATAAATCGATTTACTAAGTAATAATATTTATTATTTCATAACGAAATAATAATAAAATTGAAAATATGATAAAGGAAAGCCAAATTTAACGCTATAACCTTAAGTCAATGATGCCCTTAGGTTAAGTTTATATTAACTATACAAAGTTTACTACCATCCGAAAATCAAGATAGATAGATAAAAGAAACTACCAGGATGTATTGGTGAAGGTTACATTGTTTTTTCGTGAAGAGGATACTGCTATGCCTTTACCGGCATCTCCTAAGAATGAAAAACCTTCCAATTCATCTTGTTTTCCATCAATATTTATTTCCCTAATCACTTGTTGTGTACCGCTTTCAATTGATTTTTTAAGATCTATACAAGTAAAGCGCCACATCCTGCCCTCTTTTTGATTTTGAATAAGGACAAGTATATTTTTTGAGGCTATCCAATGCAAATTTTGAACCCATGCAGTGCAGGTGAATTTTTTGTACAATACACCCTTTTCGCTTGTTTTAGAAGCTAATTTGAGGGCTTTCGGATCATACAACCTAACTTCGTTACCATTATTACCATAATCAGCCGTAGCTACATACCACTTATTGTTGTACTTTACATATTCGGGTCTTGTACCTTGAATACAGGCATCATCATCAATTGTATTGGTTAGATTGCCATCAAGGGTACCGGTTTTCAGCAAGCCTTTCCAATCAATACAATAAATTACAGCTTTCCATTTTGTACCCTCCTTATTTAAGCGAATGGAATTACCCATAAAAGTTGGCCCGCTTCCATTATAGGCAATGCCTGTGGGATGATTGATCACATCCTGCCCGTTTGTAGTCAATTTATATTCTTTGTTAATATAGGTAAGGCTGTCCCCTACTAACTTAAATTCCCGTATCATCCCAACTTCACGGTCGCCATATAAAAATATCTTGCCGTGCTGATAAGAAATACCCTGGCAGGCACCTAATGAATCGATAGTCAGGGTACGGGTAACAACCATATCAACTGTTTTATTTAAGAATGCAACGAGCCCTAAGCATAGTATAGTCGATGAAGTAAAAAATAATTTCTTCATGATCATCTTTTTATGTGTTTGAAAAATAACCCGTCTGATAAATCGATCTGCTATGGATCAAGTGGTTCATCATTATCAATCCGCAGTGATTCAATAGTTGGATAAAATTCCTGTTCGGTATCTGACAGGCGTTTACCCAGCTTATACGGCACATAGCCCAGCTCCTTTTCACAGCGCGCAGCCATATTGGCTATAAAATAACTTTGTGATTTATCTGTTGAAGTGATACATGGCTTATTGAATGGCATTCCGTAACGGAATATGATACGCGCGCAATTACGCATATTAGTAGTAGTGTGCCGTGCATGCGGATCAACAAATATGGCATTTTCTGGTACATGCAGTTTTTCTACCATGTATTTTTTCATTTCATCAGCTTCAATGTATTTTGTTTTATAAGGATGCACTTTACCACCCGATGTCATGATAAAAGGGGCTAATCCTTCAAAGTATCTTAATGCGGCTACACGGCAGCGCAGCATCCCTTCGGCGCTTAAAGCTACTCCAGCAACGTCTGGGCCAGCTCCTGGTATTAGGATCATGGTGTATTTATATTTGGCCCAATTGATAGTTTTTATCCGGTTGTAAGCGTTTTTATTGATCCCCAGGGTCATTGGCTCGTCATTGGCGGCATCGTCTCTTTCGTTTATTTCGAGGCAATGCAGTGCGTAATTCATGGAGGGGACAAAGAATAGTTTTTCCTTTTTGCTCTCATCCCATATGGTCGCTGAGGCATCATACCCCAGGTTCAGATATCCTCGAGCTTTTACGTTGAAGCTGATGGAATCAATAGCAGGATAGTTTGGTTTGCGGCCTTCGGCATAAACTTCAATGGCATAGTTAATTGCTTTAGCATCCTGTTCCCATGTGCTAATCAATATTTCAACGGGCGACAAGCTGTTAAATTGCTGATAAGTGCCCGAAGGTATTAAATGCTGTTTTACCAAATTGCCTAAAGCATTATCTGTTTTATACAAAATTGTAAGCCTGTCGCTAACCGCTTTGATCTCATCCGAGCTAAATTTTAGGCTTTGAGTTAAACACAATGGATCTTTGCAAGTAGTAAGCGACGATTTAATATTATCTAACCTGGATTGCGTCAGTTTGGCCAATTCAGGATCGTTCGCCAATAGTTGTTTTACTGCTACATTATTTTGAAATAAAGTAAGCAGGTAGTAGTTTTTGGTCTGTATAAAATTATCGCCTATTAGTTTATAGCTCTGATTTGCCGATTGCCCGTAAGCGTAAAAAACGGTAAAACCTAATAATAGGAATAAGTATTTCTTAAAATTCATAAAAAGAAATGTTGATGCTTAATAAATAGTGGCTAATGTCAATTGGTTAAATCAATCATCATCGTCTTTCTTTTTCTGCTCTAATAATACAAAAGCACTTCTTTTAGGTGCCGGCATTGTGGAATGTTCGCCTTTTACTGATTTCCAAACTACCTCGTTCAGATCAAGATCTGGTACCGCATCTTCTTTAGCAAAGTTGAAGGATTCAGAACGTCTGCTGCTTTCGTTGTTGGCAATATTCCGTCTTTCCAGATCAACCTCTGCCGGTTTTAATTGATAAGGGGTTACATCAGCCTTACTGGTAAAACATTCATATAAAGGCATTGCTCCGGCATCATATTGGCTCATTGGCGGCAAGCCCAATATAAGTTCCATGGTTCTCAAAAAGCCCGAAGTTGAATACATGGTATGTACAACAGCGTTACGTTTTACATAAGGGCCTACTACGAATGCAGGTGACCTGTGGGCGTCGATATGATCTGGACCGTTTTGAGCGTCATCTTCCAGTATAAATACAACAGATTCTTTCCAGATTGGACTTTTAGACAGATGTTCAATAAAACGGCCTATAGCCAGGTCATTATCCGCAACCGCAGCAACCGGTGATATCTTACCTTTTTTTTGTCCGCTGGTATGGTCATTTGAAATACGAATGGTATTAAACTGAGGTACCGCGTTAATAGTAAGCAGTGAATCAAAATCGTGTTGCCAGGCATCAACCCTAACCTGGTCTTTTATATCCAGATTAAAGCCAGGTGATTGCGCACAAATATGCCCTTGCAGTGTTTTAATATTTGCCTTGCCATCATCACTAAATTCACCGTAACTACGATAAGTAATACCGGCCCGTTTACAATAATCCCATATAAAGCCGTCGCGTGGATAAGTAGCCGGCCGGCCACCTTCAAAGCTGGTGCTGCCGCCACGACTGCCGTAGCTGGTTGGCCAGGTTTTTTCAATTACATCAGTAGCGTATGCTGCCATGCTCCAGTTATGCCCATCAGCACTTACTTCAGCATCAACATAAAAATTGTCAAGCAATACAAACTCACTGGCTAAAGCATGATGGTTAGGCGTTACATGTTTCCCAAATAAGGTTAAAGAGGTATCCCCATTGCCGCCTGGCATATCTCCTAAAACCTGGTCATAAGTGCGGTTTTCCTTAATGATATAAAAGATATGTTTAATGGGTGATTTTTCGCCCAGTTTACGTGGGATGGGATTTCCGGCCTCACCATCTGCAGTTATGGTTCTTTTGTTTGTAAATGGTGTGTTGGCATAAACCTGGTGAGTGTATTGTTTCAACTGCTCTGGTTTCGGCGCATCAATAAAAGATAGCGAGCCTTTAAATAAACCCGCGATATATTGTAACCGGTTGTTAGCCGTACTTCCTGTTTGGTATCCACTATTATCTGCTTTTGAAATGGGTTGAGGGCCTTGTGGATTGGCCATAGAACTTAGCCCCTTTCCGTTAGTTACCAATATTTTATTGCCCAATGTTTTTACATTGGTAGGATACCAGCCCACGGGGATAAAACCCTGGCTTTTACTATAACCTGGCTTTGATACATCAAAAACAGCCAGGCAATTATTATCGGCATTAGCAATGTATAGTGTTTTTTCATTAACACTCAAGGCCAGTCCATTGGTGGTTGAACCTGTAAGTTTTGTTGGATATAATGTAGTGGCAACGGTTTCAATTACCTTATTACTAATGGTATTGATGATAGAAACCGTATTATCATTAGCGTTAGCTACAAACAGGTAGTTGCCTTTTTTATTCAAAAGCAATTCATTAGGATGGTCGCCGGTAGTTATTCTGTTTTCAATGGTTTGAGTTGTGGTATTCACCACAGTAACAGCCCGGCCACCCCAAAGTGAAACATATAGTTTTGTTTCATCAGGAGATAATGCACAGCTGTAAGCTATAGCCGGCAGCTGAACCTTATGAAGGATCTGTTTTGCCTGCGGATCAATGATATAAAGCGTGCTGTCTTCCTTAGTTACTGTGTATAATTTGGTGTTATTCTTATTTACGGCGATACCTGTAGGGCATATTTTACCTTTAGGCCATGGCGTACCCAGCTTTATGGTATCCGCCTGGTTTAATTTATTATCCTTTAGGTGAAAATCCAATATCCAGTTATCATTACCCCCTGACGCGTACAGATGTTTTTCGTCGCGGCTAAAGGCTAATCCGTACCATGATTTAGCCAACACCCGTTCGTCCAGCAATTTTTCGGTTTTAGGATCTATGAGCTGCAACGATTGTGTACTCTGGCCATTATTGGTTACTGCAAGCAATTTGCCGGATGTGCTTAGCTGCATATTTAAAGGCAGATCGCCCAATGTTAAAGACCGCCCGGCCGGACTTAATTTCCAGCCATTAGGAAGTAATACCTGCCCTGTGCCTTTAACTTTCCCAGGTATCTGTGCAATTACAGATGCGCCGATGAATACGCTTAATGCTGTAACAAAGCTTATTTTTTTAATTGAACTAAACATAGTAGTTTAAGTAAGTATTAATGCAAGTTAAATGATATTTGAGCCCTTATCGTGTATCCGTTTTGTGATAATGTTGACAAATCCCTCACCGCTTCAGATGGTATAACATTACTATGCGTAGCATAAATAATAGGGCCACCACAAACAGAGAAGCCAAATCTTGAACCCGAAGGAACGTAGTTAATGGAAGGTCCGACTAATAACTTGGCCCCTCCTTCTGCCTCATCTGCTTCCCAAAAACCTTCCAGATCCTCACCTACAGCTTCTACACCACCAAAAAAGTTGCCTGTAATACGGTGATGGAAACCGAAACTGGTTACCAGATCAATTCCGTCCCGTGATTTATCAAAAGCTTTTTCAAAGCGGAAGTTCCCCGCAAATCGCCATGATGCAGCATCAAACGAAGCAGTAACCCGGCTGAATATTGACTTAACATTTGTCCAGTCGCGACTACCACCTAAGCTAAGCCCTATGCGTGGGCCAAATGGCTGTTTGCCGCCAATAAAATCATGCATTAATTCTGCTTGTTGCGCGCTGGTTGTGCCGCCATCGCGTGCAAACCCAACAGCGGCATTGGCATATAATGTAAACCTGTTACCCAGGTAGCCTTTAACAGCTAATTGTTGATCAACGCCGTCATAACCAAATGGTGTTAGGGTACGTTCACCATAACTTCCGGAATAATTTAAACTCCAATATGGAGAGTTGCCGGTTAACGTATTAACAGAAAACAGGAATGGTTGCGGAGCTGCAGTTATGAAATTCCCGGTAGGGTTTATAGAATGATCATTTTGTGCCCTGCCAGCAAGGCTTAATGTCAATAAAAGCAGAATAAGATAAAGTTCTCTTTTCATGATGTGAAATAACCCCCTTTATATTAACCCATAATTAAGTCAAAGTAAACATAATGTTTAGCAGGCTTTTGACTATGACTTTGTTACAAATACTACCATGGAGAAAGTAATATGTTTTATTCCATGGCTTTTTTTAAATGTAATTAAAAATCCAATTGTTACTCCTACCGCCCAATATTGAATACTTTATAAACCCTTATTTAATGTCATGAATACTTGTTTTATGGTTGTCATGTAAACCCAATTTAACAAAATTATGATATCTTTTGCTACTGACAAACAGCTGTCATTCCTGAACATTAATTTTAACTTTATAGATCAAAGAATCATTATGAAGGGTAATTATCTGGCTGCTCAACGGGTTTATAATCAACATATTTATAACCCTCAATTTAGTAATCCCGAAGATGTTGTTAAACACATGGTAGCTATGCAGGCGCAAGATTACGCCGGAGCTAAATGGGCTGTAGCTTTGCGGATGCCTAACACCAGCGAAGAGGTAATAGAACAAGCTATAACAGATGGCAAAATATTGCGTACCCATTTGCTGCGGCCCACCTGGCATTTTGTTTCGCCACAGGATATCCGGTGGATACTGGCTCTCACTGCACCACGTATTAACGCTATTAATGCAGCTATGAGCAAAAAATTTGAACTCACCAACCACATTTTTGCCAAAAGTAATGCAGTGTTAGAGAAAGCTATGGCCGGAAATAAGCAACTTACGCGGCCAGAGTTGGTGAATGTGTTTGAGCAAGCAGGGATTGCTACCGACGAACTCAGGTTTACGATATTATT
This sequence comes from Mucilaginibacter sp. RCC_168, assembly GCF_041355315.1. Lineage (NCBI taxonomy): Bacteria > Pseudomonadati > Bacteroidota > Sphingobacteriia > Sphingobacteriales > Sphingobacteriaceae > Mucilaginibacter > Mucilaginibacter sp. RCC_168. The sequence continues at coordinate 44,820 of NZ_JBFUPN010000013.1, read as the reverse complement.
AATGAGAGCCGAGTTAGACCAGGTAATATGCAACGGCGGAAGAGTTGGCAAACAATTTACCTATGCCTTGCTTGATGACCGGGCACCGCTAACACCAACCTTAACCCGGGAAGAGGCACTAAACAAACTGGCCCTCGGTTATTTCAACAGCCGGGGACCTGCTACCCTGCACGATTTTGCAAACTGGTGTGGTTTAACAGTGACCGATGCGGGTATAGGGCTTGAGCATGTTAAGTCGCAATTGATTAGTGAAGTGATTGATGGCCGCACGTATTGGATGCCGAATAATACGAAGGAAATGCCATCGCCAAAAACAAAAGCCTATTTATTGCCGGCATTTGATGAGTTTGCCATCGCCTATAAAGATCGTGACGCTTTGGTAAATCCAAAATATCTTAAACAGACACGACACGTAATTTTTGATCCGGCGATAGTGGTTGACAATCAGGTGGTGGGTACCTGGAAACGAACGCTCAAAGCTAAATCTGTTGATGTGCATTTAAATCTGTTTGGCCCATTAAATAAAGCACAGGAAAAAGCTGTGGAAAAAGCCGTATCCAGTTACAGGAAGTTTCTTTTCACCTAAGTAAGGGCGCTACCGGGAAAATTGTCCATGTACTAACGAAATTCATCCATGTTACAGCGAAGCTCTTGTATGCAATTTTGTATTGTCAATAACGACAAACTAAAAAGACATAACAATGGCACGTTTAAAAGCAATAAATCCTGACGAAGCAACAGGCAAAACAAAAGAATTATTTAATGCTATACAAAGCAAATTAGGTGTAGTACCTAACATGATGCGCACAATGGGTAGTTCCCCAGCATTGCTGCAAGGTTACCTTGATCTGAACAATACTTTATCCCATGGCTTACTGGGTGCAAAAACCGGTGAGCTATTGGCGCTATCAATAGCCGAGAAAAACGCTTGTGATTATTGTTTATCAGCACACTCTTATATCAGCGAAAAACTGGTTCATATTGATACCAGCAGCATTATTAAAGCTCGTCATGCAAATTCTGCTGATGCAAAAATAGATGCGGTTCTCAAATTCGCTAATGTACTAATTACTAAAAATGGCCTGGTTAATGACAGTGACGTTGAAACTGTAAGAGCTGCCGGTCTGTCAGAAGGTGAAATTGGCGAAATTGTTGGCCACGTTGCGTTGAATATATTGACCAACTATTTTAACAATACCGCTGATACCGTAATTGATTTCCCGGTCGCAAAACCACTACAGGATATTGAAGCTTAATGATCATATTTAGCTAACAGTAAAAGTCAACAGCAAATGCTTTGGCTTTTGCTGTATTATTTAACTTTATTAAAACTATTGTTATGAATTATCCAAAAATGGCTTTTACCAATGCCGTAAAAGATTTTCAGGAGCGTTATGGTAGCCGTGCGAGTTATGGCCGGATGGAAGAACATCGTTACACTGATGGATTAACGGAAAGCGAAGAGGAATTTATCGCCTGGCAGGATAATTTTTATATGTCGACCATAAGTGAAAATGGCTATCCTTACGTTCAGTTTCGTGGTGGGCCAAAAGGCTTTTTGAAAGTAATTGATCAGGAAACACTTGGCTTTATTGATTTTGGCGGTAATAAACAATATATTTCAACAGGTAATTTAGCTACCAATAATAAAGTAGCGCTATTCCTTCTTGACCAGGCGGCCAGGACAAGGTTGAAAATATTTGCCGAAGCCAGTGTACTTCCGATTGAAGATAACTTATATCTATATGACAAGCTTAATCTTGAAGATTATAAATTTAAAGCTGAAAGAATAATACTGTTTAAAGTAAAAGCATACGACTGGAACTGTCCGCAACATATAACGCCGAGATATACTTTGGAAGAGATTCAGGAAGAATTTGCCGCACAACATGAATATATAAATAAGTTAAGAAAAGAAAACGCTGATTTAAAGGCACAATTAGCTAATACTACTAATAACAAATGACCGGTACTCAAAATACGTTTACATTGACAGACGAGCCAAAGGGGAATCTCGCCTTTAAATTATTTTGGTTTGATGATAACAGCCATTTTGATCATTTACAACGCCATAACTACTTCTCGCTCATTTGGATCAAAGAAGGATCGGGAATATTGAAATCAGATTTTTCTGAATACGGCTTTGAAGCCGGCCGAATGTTGGCTTTTTCGCTTTATCAGCCGTTCATGTTGTCGGCTAAAGAGCCGATAAAGGGCGTGGCCATTCAGTTTCACCCTGATTTTTTTTGTATTCTTAAACATCATAAAGAAGTATCATGCAGTGGTATCCTATTTGATAATATATACCGCCCCCTTATGTAATGGTTGATGCTGTAAACGAATCGCTCTTAAATTTACTATTGGAACAAATGAAAGCCGAAATGCTCAATAAAGCTCTGGCACAGTATGAGATACTGATCTCCTATCTTAAAATATTCCTGATAACAGCATCCCGTTTAAAAACAGAGCAACAGGCTATTTTACACCAGCCAGATAAGGACTTCAAAGGGCCTTATATACTGCAGGATCTGAAGGATGCCATTGAAACGCATTTTAAAACCAAACACAGTGCCAGCCACTATGCCGATATGTTGAATATTTCGGCGAAGGCCCTGGCTCGTATCACTAAAACCCATTTTAATAAAACCATCAGTAACCTGATTGCCGAACGCATTATTATTGAAGCGAAACGCGAATTGTATTTAACCAATAAACCGATAAAGGAAATTGCCTACGAATTAGGTTATGATGACGAATACTATTTCAGTAGATTTTTTAAGACCAATGCCGATGTATCGCCGCAATTATACCGGGATACAGTTGGTTATGGTCGTGCGAGCGCTTAAATTAAAACTTATCCCGGTATATTTGGTTTTTACATAAACTTTAATCATGCCTGAATTACCCGATCTGCAAGCATTTAGTCACAACCTGGATAAAAAATTAGCCGGAAAAACGGTTAAACATATTGCCGTTATCAACGCTAAAAAATTAAATGTGAGCCATCAGGAGCTCCAGCAAACGCTCGAAGGTCAGAAACTGGTTAAGGTGTACCGGGAGGGCAAGGAGCTTCACCTTAAATTTTCAAAGGGTGATATCCTGGGTTTGCATTTGATGCTACATGGTAAGCTATTTTTGTTTGAAGGTAAAAGCGAAAATAAATACCCCATCATTGAATTGCACTTTACTGATGGTACAGGTTTAGTGCTGACAGACTTTCAAGGGATTGCTACCCCCACCTTAAACCCTGAAGAAAAGGAAGTGCCCGATGCTTTATCAAAAGACGCCGGTGTTGACTATTTAACCACCCGTCTGCAAAAAACCAAAACCAATATCAAAACCATATTGCTCGATCAAAAGATCATTCGCGGTATAGGCAATGCTTATGCAGATGAGATCTTGTGGCATGCAGGCATATCGCCGATGTCCATCAGCAATAAGATTCCGGAGCATAAGATAAAGGAACTTGTTAAATCCATCCATATCGTACTTACTGATGCCGAAAAGGCTATCCTGAAAGCCAACCCGGATATTATCAACGGCGAAGTAAGGGACTTTATGCATATCCACAATTCAAAAAAGACTCATAGCCCCAAAGGCGAAAAGATAATTGTGAAGGAAGGTACAAGGAAAACGTATTATACCGAAGAGCAGGAGTTGTATAGTTAATTATGCCTTTGTTTGTCATCCTGAGTGCAGCGAAGGATCTATTCGTACATGTATGGTGATAATAGATTCTTCGCTGCGCTCGGAATGACAAAATTGTAAGATTTGAAATGTCCTACTTCAATTTCTTTACCAGCACATTAAAATCAGCCCCAACAACGGGTATCTTTTTCCAAATAGCATCCATGTCTTTTTTATAATAGGTGCCACCATTGAGCACTCCGCATGAAAAACCGAGTTCTTTACGAGGTTGTGTTTTTAAGAATTCTACGGCAACCAATATATCGCCTTTTACCTCCACCTTGTACGGTGCCAGATCAACAGTGATCAGTTGGTTATTCATTAATGGCTCATTAGGGCCTTTTTCTCTTATTATTGCCCCCTTTATTTCTTCTTTAACCAGGTTATTGCCTTCCGGTAATTTATCGCCCATGGCATATACATTTACTTTAAACGGGATAGTATCCTTGCCCAGGTTATCAACATGAAAGCTCAACTTCAGCAATTCAACTGGTTTATGACCTGCATTCATTCTGATACCTACCTGTGCACCCTTTACAACATTGAATGAGTTATTGGTGGTTCCCGATCGTAATTTATTGCCTATTGTTTTTGTTTTGTCCTGCGCCAGACTGTTAAAAGCTGCAAAACAAATAAAACAGATAAACAATAATTTAAATATTTTGGATAGCGGCAGGCAATGATTGATCATAAAGCAGTTTAAAATGATGTTAATTAAAAGCAAGACGAAACCATGTGCAAATTGGTTGCATGCTTCCCTCCTTTTATTTCCTAATCATTTTATAATGCCAGATACCGGCCTCCTCAAACTCTGGACCTGTTTTTTCAAAATTAAATCGCTCATACAAGGATACGGCCTGTGTTTGCGCATGCATGTAAACATAAGTAGCTTCGGCAGGCAGATCATCCAGAACAGTTTGAACCAGAGCCTGCCCTATTCCATGACCACGGAATTTTTTTAATACGGCAAAACGTTCCAGTTTATAACCTTTGTCTGTTTTTCGCCAGCGACAGGCACCTGCGGGTTCGCCATCAATAGTAGCTAAAAAATGGGTCGATTCATCTTCAAACTCCCATTCTAATTCGGGAGGACAATTTTGTTCAACTACAAAAACTTCGCGCCTTACGGCAAAAACTTTATCGAGGTCGGTTTGCTCAGTTACTTTTCTTACTTCTAAGCTTGAGTTTATGGGCATTATAATGCGGTTTGGTTTTAAGTATAGTTAGTTTCGCGTTATGATTCTCTTCTGCAGCATCAATAGAGTGGGTGCAGGTGAGATCATCTTCCTGCTCGGCAAGTATCGATAACTGTACATAAAATTTATGCAGTTGGTCAAGCTCTTGTTCGTTCATCTCCTCAATATCCACCATCCGGTTGCTGGCACCCTGATGAGAGGCCAACAATTCATTTAATTTTAAGTGTACTGCCTTTGAATCCTTGTTTTGCGATTTTTGGATCAGGAAAACCATTAAAAAAGTAACAATGGTAGTACCTGTATTGATAATAAGCTGCCAGGTATCAGAGTAATGAAATATAGGCCCCGTGATACCCCATACAACAATAATGCTTACAGCAGTTAAAAAGGCCCCGGAACTACCTGTGGCAATGGTTGCCCAGTTGGCAAAACGTTCAAATAAATTCTTCTTTTTTTTAGCGATCTCTGCCATACAGGTAAATTATCAGGTTTGGAAAACGCTTGTAAAAACAAAACGCCATTACAACAAATGTAACAGCGCTTTGTTAGTTTTTGATGAATATTATAGTTTGCTGTTTACATCAACGCAATTAAGGTCTTCAAAAGCAGCGGCTAAACGTTTTACAAAAGTTTCTTCGCCTTTGCGTAACCATACGCGCGGGTCGTAATATTTTTTGTTTGGAGAGTCTTCACCTTCTGGGTTACCTATTTGGTGCTGCAGGTAAGCTTCTTTTGATTTGTAGTAATCTTTAATACCTTCCCAGTATGCCCATTGCATATCGGTATCGATATTCATTTTAATAGCTCCGTAAGAGATAGCCTCGCGGATCTCTTCCTGGCTTGAACCAGAACCACCGTGGAATACAAAGTTGATAGGCTTTTCGGCAGTTAAACCAAAAGTTTTTTTCACATACTCTTGTGAGTTGTGTAAAATAACCGGTTGTAATTTAACATTACCTGGTTTGTAAACGCCGTGCACGTTACCAAAAGCAGCAGCTACGGTAAAACGAGGGCTCACTTTTAAGAGGTGTTCGTAAGAGTAAGCAACATCTTCTGGTTGGGTATATAAACGTGAGCTGTCAACATCGGAGTTGTCAACACCATCTTCTTCACCACCGGTTACACCCAACTCAATTTCCAGGGTCATCCCTAATTTAGCCATACGGGCCAGGTATTTTGCAGAGATCTCAATATTTTCTTCGATAGGCTCTTCAGAAAGATCAAGCATGTGTGATGAGAAAAGTGGTTTACCGGTTTCGGCAAAGAATTTTTCGCCATGATCCAACAAGCCATCAATCCATGGTAAAAACTTCATAGCAGCGTGGTCTGTATGTAAAATTACGGCCACGCCATAATGTTCGGCCAATAAATGCACATGCTTTGCAGCTGATACAGCACCTAAAATACAGGCCTGAAGTTTTGAATTATCTAATGATTTACCGGCGTAAAATTGTGCACCGCCATTTGATAGTTGAATAATTACCGGAGAGTTTACCTGTTTGGCGGTTTCCATAACCGCGTTAATGGTGTTGGTACCAATAACGTTTACCGCAGGTAAAGCAAACTGATGCTTTTTAGCAACCTCAAATAGTTCCTGCACCTGATCGCCGTGCAGAACACCTTTATAATTTTTTAAATCCATGAGCTTTTATTTGGGCCTCGAAGTTATCATTTAGATGTGATATTTGAGATATTAGATTTAAGATTTTTAATTCTTTTTTGGGTTTTAGCATCTAATGGAGACTAAAAACTTATCTCATATCTCAAATCTCGTGTCTCAAATCTATATTTTTGATTTTAGTGTAAATAAGACACTTGAGTATAAAATGAATAAATTGGTCTCATATCTCCAACCTTATATCTCATATCTAAAATATTTTTTCGTTTCTTTGTAGTCAATTGAAAGAGCTCGACATAGATATGGCATGGTTTAAACGAGAGTTGAAAGGGATAATTACAACTACTGAGGAAAAGAAAGAAGCCCCCGATGGGATCTGGAATAAATGCCCTAATTGTAAGAAACCCTTGCATTATTCTGAGCAGGTTGAGAATCAATACGTTTGCCACTATTGTGGCTACCACCTGCGTATAGGTTCGAAAGAATATTTTGCAGTATTGTTTGATAATAACGAATTTACAGAGTTATTCCCGGATTTAACTTCGGGCGACCCGCTGCATTTTGAGGATACTAAAAAATACACCGACCGTCTAACAGAAACACAAAAGAAAACAGGATTAAAAGACGCTATACGCGCAGGAGCCGGTAAAATTGACGGGCAAGACCTGGTTATTGCTTGTATGGATTTTAACTTCATCGGTGGTTCCATGGGATCGGTAGTTGGCGAAAAAATAGCTCGCTCCATTGATTACTGTATCGCTAACAAGGTTCCGTTCCTGATGATATCCAAATCGGGCGGTGCCAGAATGATGGAAGCAGCCTTTTCATTAATGCAGATGGCTAAAACATCGGCTAAGCTGGCCTTACTGTCGCAGGCTAAAATTCCTTATATTTCTTTACTCACTGATCCTACTACAGGTGGTGTTACCGCATCATATGCGATGCTGGGCGATATCAACATTGCCGAACCTGGTGCATTGATAGGTTTTGCCGGCCCGAGGGTTATTAAAGAAACCATTAAAAAAGATCTGCCGAAAGGATTCCAAACCGCCGAGTTTGTACAGGAACACGGCTTCCTTGACTTTATTGTCGATCGCCGGGAAATGAAAGAAAAACTGGCATCATTTATTAAAATGATGGCTAACTAAAATATTGTTCAGCTAAACAACAAGAAAGGTCATTCATTTTGGATGGCCTTTCTTGTTATCGATAGCCGTTGCCGGTTACTTTCCTATAGTACCGTCTAAAGCGCCACGGCCTTCAACTTCTTGATCGGGAAGATCAGCAAGGCTACCATCTTCATTCAAAACATTAAGGTTCTTTTTATCAGGACCTTGTTTTTCAAGATTGTTTTTACTTTGAGTAGTACTGGTGTCTATATTCCGGGTGCTTTCTCTTGTTTCCTTATTGTTATTTTGCTGGTTTTTGCCAGGATTTTTATAATTATTCATCTTCTTATCCTCCATCTAACGTTTTCAGTATAATATTAGAGACCATTATATCCCTTCTGTACCTGGTTCATGACCCAGCATCCGGCCGGTGGTACGACCCTGCGGGCGGCTCTCGAAGTCAGTTTTAGCAGGCCCTTCAGATGGGAACTCTTTTTTGTTAGGCGGATTTACATCTATATTCTCGCTATATGAGGTATCGGCTCCACGGGTTGGCTGATCAACCTCCTGCTGGCGTTGATATCCCGAACCTTCATTATTTGTTTCACCCTCTTCCGGTATCTCATTGCCGTCGTCTTCCTCTGGCACTTCCTCAGGAACGTCATATTCCTCGTCCTCGTCGTTTAGGTCTTCCTGATCAAAAGTAGGCTCCAGCTCGTCGCTGTAATTGCCTTCGTCCTCTTTCAATTCGTCATTATCAAGTTCACTACTGTTAAAGTCGTCCTCATTCTGGCCGGCGAAAGAGTTGGTATTATTGTCGAAATCATTACGATTATTATCCTGGGAATCCCAGGCTTCTTCATTATTCAGTATCATAGGTTTTTCAATTTAATAGTTAATTGATAAACCAATCGGGAAGGGATATTGTTTTTTATATTATATAAATAGGATAATTTATTTCTATTAAAGAAATTGTTATCATCAGGAATTTCTGCCTTCCTAAAACTTTTTAAACCCCTAATTTTAACACTTTTCGGCTGAAAAAAGAGGCAAAAACCATTCAAAATCATTTAAAAAACATCCATTTTAACACTTTTTAACAAATTTCAACATGGTTTTGCGCAATTTTCAAAACTTTAAAAAGTAATTATAGATTATCAAATAACTACATGCCAAGCGGTTAGTTTTTACCTTGTTTTGCCCTTAATTAAACAGCCCGGTTACCTTAAAAAGATAACCGGGCTGCGAGTTATAGAAATGTACTAAAATTTCTGGGAGATCTTTTAATATAGTTTCAGAAAATTAAGCGTTCACCGGGCAAAGCTCACGAACTTTTGACACAACGTAATCAACTTCTTCCTTGGTGCTGTATTTGGAGAACGAGAATCTTACCGATGGCTTTGATGAGCTTGCTCCAATAGCGGTAAGCACATGGGAGCCAATGTCGGTACCTGAGCTGCAGGCACTGCCACCAGATGCCGAAACACCTGCTATATCCAGGTTAAACAACAGCATATCCCCCATTTCCATTTCCGGGAAAGCTACGTTCAATACAGTGTACAAACTTTTCTCCGGATCTGTTTCGCCATTAAAGCTAATGCCGGGGATCTGGTCTGTCAGTTTACCCATCATATAGGTTTTTAGGTCCTGAATGTGGTTGCGGTGCTGCTCCATTTCGGCATAAGCCAGTTCAAGCGCCTTAGCCAGGCCTACTATACCATAAATATTCTCGGTGCCGCCGCGCATATTACGTTCTTGAGCACCGCCATAAATAAAGGGTTTTATTTTAATACGATGATTTACGTGTAAGAAACCAACTCCCTTTGGCCCATGCAGTTTATGCCCGGCGCAAACTAAAAAGTGTGCTTTTAACTTACTCAGGTCGTGCTGGTAATGACCCATGGTTTGTACGGTATCGCAATGATAAATGGCGTTGTAAGCCTCACAAAGATCACCGATACGGATCATATCAGACAGGGTGCCAATTTCGTTATTGGCATGCATGATCGATACAAAGCTGCGCTCATTATTTTTCAATAATGTTTCCAGGTGATCATAATCAACATTGCCCTTGCTATCTACGTCAACAAAGCTCAGCTTAATAATGCCCGATTTTTCCATCGCTTCCAGCGTATGCAGCACCGCATGGTGCTCTATATGACTGGTAATAGCGTGGGTAATGTTATGATCAACAATACCGCAGCGAATGGCTGTATTATCGGCCTCCGTACCGCTTGAGGTAAAAAATATCTCGGCAGGTGAAGTGTGCAGTAAGCCGGCTATGGTTTTGCGCGCCCGCTCGATCAGTGTGCGTGCTTCGCGACCGTGGGCATGGATAGATGAAGGGTTACCATAATGGTTCTCCATCACTTTGTACATTTCTTTTAAAACCTCCGGATCAAGCGGTGTGGTGGCCGCGTTATCAAAGTATACACGCATCTCTCTTACAATTATTGATTTATTGAATTAGTGAATTAGTGATTTTTGAAAAAGTCTTTAATCCTTCTTCAAAAATCCTTACTTCAATTTCGTAATTATTGAATTAGTGATTGAAAAAGTAGAGGATTTCTTCCAAAAACTACTCACCACTCTCAATTCACCACTCACTACTTAATTTAATATTTCTTTTATATCGGCAATTATTTTGTTTGCCAGGCCGTTTGCTACCGTTTCTGAATTACCTTCAGAGTATATCCTGATAATAGGTTCGGTGTTTGACCGGCGCAAATGTACCCATTCTTTGTCAAATTCTATCTTCAGGCCATCAATGGTGCTGTGCGGCTGTTTGCTATATTTCTGCTCTACCTTAGTTAAAAGGGCATCTATATCCATTTCAGGTGTCAGGGTTATTTTGTTTTTAGAAATAAAATAACCTGGATATGACATACGAAGCTGAGAAATAGATTTACCATACTTAGCCAAATGGGTTAAAAACAGCGCGATGCCTACTAAAGCGTCGCGACCATAATGCAATTCGGGATAAATTACCCCGCCATTACCTTCGCCGCCTATAACAGCATTTACTTCTTTCATTTTGTTAACCACGTTCACCTCGCCTACCGCTGCCGCGTGGTATTCGCCGCCTTCTTTTTCGGTAACATCGCGCAGGGCGCGGGTTGATGACAGGTTTGATACGGTATTGCCTTTATTGTTTTGCAATACATAATCGGCTACGGCTACCAGGGTATATTCTTCGCCAAACATATTGCCATCTTCGCAAACAAAGCAAAGACGATCAACATCCGGATCAACAGCTATACCTAAATGAGCCCTTTTGACGGTTACTTCTTTGGATAATGCTACCAGGTTTTCGGGCAATGGCTCAGGGTTATGCGGAAAATTACCATCCGGTTCGCAATATAATTCGTGAACGGTGTCAACACCCAGAGCTTTAAGCAGAGCTGGCACATAAATACCACCAGTAGAGTTCACACAGTCGATCACTACATTAAACTGTGCTTTTTTAATAGCAGCCACATCAACCAGCGGTAATGCCAGTATCAGGTCGATATGTTTTTGCATCCAGCTGTCATCCTGGGTAACTTTACCCAAATCGTTCACATCGGCATAATTAAAATCGCTGTTCTCGGCTATTTCCAGTACCTCTTTACCATCGGCATCACTTATAAACTCGCCTTTTGCATTTAATAGTTTAAGGGCGTTCCATTGTTTAGGGTTATGGCTTGCGGTAAGGATAATGCCTCCCGCTGCTTGCTCGCCGGTAACGGCAACTTCTACCGTAGGTGTTGTGGACAAGCCCAGATCGATCACATCAATACCCAAACCTTGCAGCGTACCGATAACCAGATTATTGACCATAGTGCCCGACAGGCGCGCATCGCGACCGACAACAATTTTTTTGATGCCCGATTTTTTTACGGCCCATGCACCATAAGCCGATGTGAATTTAACAATATCCAATGGTGTTAAACCGTCGCCAACAGCACCGCCTATGGTGCCGCGGATCCCTGAAATAGATTTTATGAGTGTCAAAATTATTTGGTTTTGAGAGGCAAAAGTATAAATATTTAACTGATAAGCGGTGTATAAACAGGTACAATTTACAGGCTGAACTTGATTTATAAGCCACTTTTTTCACGCAAACGTTTGTGATAAACGGCTTTTTAATTGTTGTTGTAAATGCAACAAAGCTACATTATGTACTTTGATTGTAAATTATCCATTTATTTACCAGCATTAACCATACCGCATCAATGTTGTTTTAAAGTAATTGATAACTTTGCCAACTAATCGCGGCTTCATATCAGCGCGGCTTTTATCCATTACATACAAACGGCAATGCCTGAACATCTATTACAACTCGACCGGCATTTATTCTATCTTATAAATCACGATCTGTCGAACCCGTTTTTTGACTGGATCATGCCTTTGCTGCGTAATCCCAAATTCTGGATCCCGTTGTACCTGTTTATTGTTGGCTTTTGTATCTACCGTTATAAAAAAACGGGCGTTATCATCATCGTATTGCTGGCTATCACAGCCGGCTTTGCCGATTTTACCAGCGCCAGTATCATTAAGTATAATGTAAAACGCCTGCGCCCCTGCCGCGACCCTATAGTTTCGCAAACCGATATCAGTCGGGTGCCTTGCGGAACGGGCTACAGCTTCCCCTCTACCCATGCTACCGATCATTTTGCAATGGCTATTTTTTTGAGCCTGGTATTTTTCAGAAAATGGCGCTGGATCTGGCTTTGGGCTATACTATGGGCTGGTATTATCAGTTTTGCCCAGGTGTATGTGGGCGTACACTTTCCGGTTGATGTTGCTTGCGGCGCCATTTATGGTGCATTGGTGGGTGGCTTATTCGCTTTACTGTTTAAAAAATTACAACCTGCTTTTTAATGGCTGTCTGGAAAATTTGTTTACTATTCTTTTGTGCCTTCTTTGGCGGCACCTCTGTGTTTTTCTTTAAGGGTGATAACCATAAAACCCTTAAACTGGTGTTATCATTCAGCGGCGCTTATCTGTTTGGTATTACGGTGCTGCATTTAATACCGGATGCTTACCATGGTAATGATAATTGGGTGGGTGTTTTTATACTTGCCGGTTTCTTATTCCAGATCATTCTGGAGCAATTTTCTGATGGCATTGAGCATGGTCATATGCATAAACCTAAACATGACCTGGCTATTTTTCCGGTGGGGATCATGATCAGTCTTTGCTTGCATGCTTTTCTGGAAGGAATGCCGCTGGCTCAGGGCAACCAGGATCAGTTGGTTTATGGTATCGCGCTGCATCATATACCAGCCGCCTTTGCGCTGGCTACGGTTTTGTTAACCAATAAACAGAGCAAACAGAATACGATACTTTTTGTGGCTTTGTTTGCAGTGATGGCGCCTGCGGGTTATTTTTTTAGTACCGCGCTTAGCAATGGGGATATCGGTAATTTACAGCATTATTTTAATCGCATTATGGGTGTGGTTATCGGTATATTTTTGCATATCTCAACCACTATATTGTTTGAATCGAGTAACGATCATAAATTTAACCTGCGTAAAATGATCGCGGTGTTGCTGGGTGTTGCTATAGCGCTGGCGGGATTTGTGGGAGAGTTATAGCCCCAATTCTTTCTTCACGCGTCATTGCGAGGCACGAAGCAATCTCTATGCTGTACAGAGCAAACAAGCACGGTTAACCCGTCTGTGTAGAGATTGCTTCGTACCTCGCAATGACGAGCTGGTATTATGCGGATATGGTGAAACATCCGCACATCAATTAATTAATACTTTCCAGCATTTTAATATACAGATCGATACCTTCCCTGATCTCGTCTACATAAACAAACTCATCGGCTGTATGTGAACGCGCTGAATCGCCGGGACCTACTTTGATTGATGGGATATCCAGGAGCGACTGATCTGACGTGGTTGGTGAACCATAAGTGGTACGACCTAAAGCGATACCAGCCTGCACAATCGCGTGTTCTTTTGGTATAGACGATGGTTTTAAACGAATAGAACGCGGGTTAACATCGCAGCTAACGTGCTGACGGATGATCTCCAATACTTCCTCATTTCGATATGCGTCAGTCACCCTTACGTCAACGGTAAAGGTGCAACTGGCAGGTACTACATTATGCTGCGAACCAGCGTTGATGATAGTAACCGACATTTTTATCGGCCCAAATACTTCCGATTCTTTTGGAAATGTGAAACTGCGGAACCACTCAATATCCGTTAAAGCTTTATAAATGGCATTATCACCTTCTTCGCGGGCGGCATGTCCTGCGCGACCGTGGGCTACACAATCCAGCACCATTAAGCCACGTTCGGCAATGGCCAGCTGCATCAAAGTGGGCTCGCCTACTATGCCGAAATCCAGTTTGCCTAATTCGGGAATGATGAGTTCCAAACCGTTCACACCAGAAATCTCTTCTTCGGCTGTGGTGGCCAGGCAAAAGTTGTACTTTAAATTTTCCTGGTCATGAAAATAAAGAAATACCGCTATCAGCGATACCAGGCAGCCCCCGGCATCATTACTGCCCAGGCCGTAAAGCTTCCCGTCCTCAATTTTAGCGTCGTATGGATCGCGGGTATAGCCAGAGTTGGGTTTTACGGTATCGTGATGTGAGTTGAGCAAAATAGTCGGCTTGCGGGCATCAAAATGCTTATTCCAGGCCCAGATGTTATTCATTTTGCGATGCGTTTGCACACCGCGTTGCTGTAGAAACTCGTTAATCAGATCGGCAGTGCGATCTTCCTCTTTACTAAACGATTGTATGGATATCAGTTGTTGCAGTAAAGATACTGCCTGTTGAAATAGATTATTGTTATCGGCCATATATGTAGGCAATCCTATGATGGTAAGCGGGCAAAATTAATACTTTTTGGCCAGTATCAAGTAGTTAGTATCAAGTATCAAGACGCCTTTTTTTGTTAAATATGATTTTCAAAATCTTGATACTTGAAACTAACTACTTGATACTAAATTATTCATCTTCCATTTTAGAGTGTTTACGCGTATCATTCATGGTGGCATATAAAATGAGCGATAGCGCGATGCATACGGTAACATACCAGTAAAACCATTGCTGGTGGTGCTCGTTTTTAAATAGCAACGCAATATACTCGGCCGAGCCGCCAAATATGGACACGGCAATGGCATAGGGAAAGCCTACTCCCAGGGCGCGTACGTTGGCCGGGAACAGCTCAGCCTTCACTACCGCATTGATGGAGGTATAACCGCTAACGATGATCAGGGCTGCTAATATTAGCGCGAAAGCCACCCAAACATCTTTGGTTTCGCTCAAAAGCGTCATGATGGGTAAGGTACAGAGCGTGCCTAATACACCAAAACCGATGAGCAAGGGTTTACGGCCTATTTTGTCAGACAGCAGGCCAAACACAGGCTGCAGTAACATAAACACGGCCAGGGTAAGGGTTGATACCATAGTAGCGCTGCTTTTGCTGAACCCCGATGTATTCACCAGGAACTTTTGCATATAGGTAGTAAACGTATAAAAAGCGAGTGTGCCCCCTGCCGTTAAACCAATTACCGTAAATACCGCTTTAGGATGTTTAGCCAAAGCTTTTAGGGTACCCTGAGCCGACTTTGACTTGCTGCTTTCATTGGTAAATGAGGATGATTCCTGCAAGCTACGCCTTAGGTACATGGTGATTACGGCCAGAAATGCGCCGATACCAAATGGAATGCGCCAGCCCCAGTCGTGCAGTTGTTGTTCGCTTAAAAAAACACGTTGCAGTAGTACCAGTACTCCCAGCGCCATCAACTGCCCCATAATCAATGTTACATACTGAAAGCTTGAATAAAAGCCCCGGTGTTTTTTACCCGCCATTTCGCTCAGGTAGGTGGCGCTGGTACCATATTCGCCGCCAACACTTATGCCCTGTATAATGCGGGCGAGCACCAGCAACAAGGGAGCAGCTACGCCAATAGAGCGAAAACCTGGCGTTATGGTGATGATCAACGAGCCCACACTCATTAATAATACCGATGTGGTTAGCGCTTTTTTACGGCCATACCTGTCTGCAAAAGTACCCATGAGCCAGCCGCCTATGGGCCGCATCAAAAAGCCGATGGCAAAAATACCGGCCGTATTTAAGAGTTGTACGGTTTGATTATCTGAAGGAAAAAACGCGTCGGAAAAATAAAGAGAGAAAGCAGTGTATACATACCAGTCATACCATTCTACCAGGTTACCTAATGAGCCGCCAATGATGGATTTGATGCGCCCGGTTGTGGTTTTGGGTATGGGTTTGGTTAATTCGGTCATAATGTAGTATGGGTGATGTAAAGATAAATGTAAGAGATAATTTTATCCTTCCGGTAAAAATCAGCGAAATCATACAAATCAAAATAAATCAACGGTCAAAAATTCCTACCTTGTTTGATGCTTTTTACCGAAGACTTTTTGCACTATGTATGGAAATTCAGGCTATTTGATCGCACCGATCTGAAAACGGATGACGGCGAAGAACTGGAGATCCTTTCGGCCGGCATGGCCAATACTGATTCGGGCCCCGATTTTCATAACGCCCGTGTGCGGATAGGTGAAACGGTTTGGGCTGGAAATGTGGAGGTGCATCTTTCTTCGTCCGACTGGCAAAAGCATGGTCATACTACCGACAATGCCTATGACAATGTTATACTGCATGTAGTTTACCGCAATGATGTGCCACTTATTTTAGCCAACGGTCGTAAAGTACCCACCCTGCAACTCCAAAATCGCGTACCTGATGAATTGTACAACCGCTATCATCAAATGATCTTCGGCGAGCAACAGATCATTCCCTGCGAAAAAAGCATAGCCGGTATTGACGGACTCATCATGAGCAACTGGCTTACCCGTGTGCTGGTAGAACGACTGGAGAAACGATCCATAGCGGTAACGAATTCACTGAATTTAAACCACAACGATTGGGAAGAAACTTTTTACCAGTTCCTGGCTGCCAACTTTGGCTTTAAAACCAATGCCCTGCCTTTTGAATTGCTGGCCAAATCATTACCGCAACTCACGCTGGCTAAGCATAAAAACAACCCAATGCAAATAGAGGCCCTGATATTTGGGCAGGCCGGGTTCCTGGAAGCAGAGCTTAAAGACGAGTACCCATTGAAATTAAAAAAGGAGTATGATTTTCTGCGAAAGAAATATAACCTTCAACCTATCGAAAACCATTTATGGAAGTTCATGCGTCTGCGGCCACAAAACTTTCCGACGATTAGGCTGGCACAGTTTGCGGCGCTGATCGTGCAATCGAACCACCTGTTCTCTAAGATCCTGGAGATAAAAGATATCAACGCTTTGCGTGCCTTGTTTACCGATATTAAAGTGAGCGATTACTGGGAAGATCATTATCGTTTTGACGTACAATCAAAACCGGTATCAAAAACTTTGGGTGCGGCTTCTATCGATGTATTATTAATAAACACTTTGGCTTTATTTTTGTTCAGCTACGGAAAACAGCATCAGCAGCAGTATTATATTAGCAGGAGTTTAAAGTTATTGGAAAATTTACCGGCCGAACAAAATAATATTACCGAAGATTTTATTAACTTAGGGCTGAAAATTAACAATGCTTTTGAGTCGCAGGCGCTGCTGGAGTTAAAAAATAATTATTGTAATTATAAGAAATGCCTGCAATGTGGCGTTGGTAATAAAATATTAAAACTTGCCTGACATGATACAGAGAATCCTTACGTTTTTTGAACGATACTCCTTTGGTGTATGCACCTATCTTGGCGAAAAGTTTAACGTTTCTATCTCAAAGATCCGTTTGTTTTTTATTTACTCTTCATTCCTGGCTGTAGGTTTCCCGCTGATATTTTATTTTTTTGCCGGTATCGTACTGGATATCCGCAATTTTGTAAAGCGCCGTCATACCGGGGTTACGGATCTGTGACCGTTGATTTTTTTGATCGCGTTGATGCCGTTGATTTTTTTCTGAACCCTGATCTATAGGATTAAGGGATTCTCATTATTAATGCCATGATCTTAAAATCCGAAATCGAAAATCCGAATTCCGAAATTTTACAATAGTCTTCCTGTTTTTACGGCATCCTGCAGGTTACGTACCATGAATTTAGGTTTATAACAATATTGCGCAAGTTGTTTGGCCCAGGTGCTGTTATAGCCAAACATCAGCTTAATCATGCGTACTCGCGTTGAGCCCTTAGGATAGCCATATTTGTACCAGGTAAATTTGGATGGGTCAACCTTAAACTGATCGGCAAAATCTGCCAGGAAAAGATCTATCTCGATATCAAATATATCCAGGTCCAGATCAATGCTGGTATCCAGGTTCAGGCTGCCCGGGTCAACATGATTCAGTTTATAGCGGTTGCAATAATCAACAATAAATTCTTTTAAGGGTGGCAGTACTTCTTCCATTTTAATCGAATATAGCTTTGACCATGTGTTGTATAGGACGTCGTTTTTAAAATTAGGTTGCATCTGTGGAGACATTATTTTCAAAAAAAGGTTACCATAAATCGGCAGTAAATAAAAGTCGTATGATTATTATTGCAGTCTTGTTAATAAAAGCACATGAAACTAAAGGTTATAGCTTTTGACGCCGATGACACCCTTTGGGTAAACGAGCCCTATTTTTTAAAAACCGAGGAAAAATTTTGCAGTTTACTGGAGAACTTCTTACCCCAGCATACCATATCAAGCGAACTTTTTAAGATCGAGATAGCCAATCTGGCCTTGTATGGTTATGGCATAAAAGGATATATTTTGAGTATGATAGAGGCCGCGCTAAAAATATCCGACAAAAAGATCGGGCTTGATGCTATTGAGCTCATCATGCAGTACGGCAAGGAAATGCTTAATGAACCCATTGAACTATTGGATGGTGTAGAAGATGTGCTGGCAACCTTAAAAAAACATTACCGGCTCGTAGTAGCCACCAAAGGCGACCTGCTTGACCAGGAACGCAAGCTCAAAAAATCGGGATTGTCGCATTATTTTCACCATATCGAGATCATGTCTGATAAGCAGGATGATGATTATATCAAGCTCATCAAACACCTGGATATAAAGCCCGCGGAATTTATGATGGTAGGTAATTCCTTAAAATCTGATGTGATGCCGGTGCTTAATATTGGTGGTCATGCCATTCATGTACCTTTCCATACCACCTGGGCGCATGAACATGTAGAAACTAATTTGACTCACGAAAACTTTAAACAGGCTGATACACTTCGGGAAATTCTGCCGTATATATTGGCATGAAGCATAAATTAAACATCGATACCTGGGTACGCAAGGAGCATTTTAACTTTTTCAAAAACTTTGAAGAACCTTTTTATGGTGTTGTGGTCAACATCGACTGTACGCGGGCATACGCTTATGCTAAAGATAACGGCATATCATTTTTCCTGTATTATCTGCACAAATCATTAACGGCTATTAATGAGCTGGAACCATTCAAATGCCGTATTTATGGAGATGAGGTGTATATTTATGATCGTATAAACGCCGGGCCAACTATCGGTCGTGCCAATGGTACTTTTGGTTTTGGCTACATCGATTTTCACCCTTCCCTGGATACATTTATAGCAGGCTCCAAAAAAGAGATTGAACGGGTGCAAAGTACCACTACCCTTTTCGCGCCAAAGCTCGATGATGATATTGTACATTACTCGGCCATGCCCTGGATCAATTTTACCAGTTTATCACATGCCCGCAGCTTTTCGTTTCCGGATAGCTGCCCGAAGATATCATTCGGAAAAATGACAGAAGAAAACGGCAAAAAAAGCATGCCTGTTTCTCTCCACGTACATCATGCCCTGGTTGATGGCCTGCATGTGGGACAATACTATGATCTTTTCCAGGAGCTGATGAACAGCAGTAATTAAACTACTGCTTTTTCCATTACAATGAGCTCTATCAACTGTTTAGGGCTCCCGAAACGACCATGGTCATGAAAGGGTTGTATCTCACCTGTAAATGCATACCCCCTGCGCTCATACCAGCTAATGAGCTCTGCACGGGTACTGATTACGGTCATGGTGATGGTATCGCAGTTAAACTGTTTGGCCAATTCCTCAGCAGCTTCCAACAGGGCCCGCCCCACTCCTTTGCCCTGTAGCACGGGTAACACGCTGAACATACCCAGGTATAGTTTCGGCCCTTTAACTTCCAGGTAAACACAGCCAGTGATCTGACCGTTGTTGTCGGTATGTTTCAATATGGTGATGGCCTCATTGCCGAAATATTCTTTCAGCATAGTTTCATCGATCCTAAGGCCATCTAACATATCGGCTTCCGATGTCCAGCCTTTTTTTGACTCTTCTCCGCGATAGGCGCTGTTAACTAATATGTTTAATTCCGGAACGTCGGCAAGTATGGCTTTGGTAATAATGGGCATAATTTAAAGGACATCTTACTAAAATTTAAAATCTTCGCGTACGGGATCAAATATATCAATCAGTTTACAATCGGTAATGGCCCTGCCGCCATGTATTACATTTGGAGGAATAATGGCATAGGTGCCGGTATCCAATATTTGCGATACACCATCAACTGTTAGCTCAAATTGTCCCTCTACAACAAAAGCGCATTGATGATTAATATGCTGGTGCATTGGTGATACTGCTCCGGCTTTTACCTCTAAAAAGTTGATGGTATTGCCAGGAGTATGAATGATCTTAGAGAAATAACCAGGTGTCATTTCCCTGGTCTCGATGTCTGCAAATTGGTTAAATACTTTGGTGTCCATGATAGTTATGACCTTTAGTAGGTCGAGAGTAAAAGTATAAAAATTACCCTGAACATAGTAAGTGTGTTCGTTTTGTTTTGATCAGGTTACAGTCAGAATAGCAGGCAAAAAATGAAGCATCTAAAACTAAGCCGTATATTTAAGGGTTAATAACATATACCACATTCTACGCTTGATATGGCTTTTATTGATTACTATAAAACACTGGGTCTTACTAAAACCGCTACCGATAAGGATATTAAAAACGCCTATCGCAAGCTGGCCCGTAAACACCATCCCGATCTTAATCCGAATGACGCGGAAGCGCACAAAAAATTCCAGGAACTTAATGAGGCCAATGAAGTGCTGAGCGATCCTGAGAAACGTAAAAAATATGATAAGTATGGTGAGAACTGGCAGCATGGCGAAGCTTATGAACAACAAGCCAGGCAACAGCAAAACCGGCAAGGTGGTTATGGCGGTGGTAGTTTCGGTGGCTTTACTGATGATGAAAGCTTTGGTGGTGGCGATTTTTCCGACTTTTTTAAATCGATGTTTGGCGGTGGCGGCAGCAGGCAAACCAAATACCGCGGGAAAGATTTTAATGCGGAGTTACAATTAACGCTTCAGGATATTGCAGAAACCCATAAACGGACATTGACTGTTAATGGTAAAAACATACGTATTACCATACCTGCAGGTATCGAAAATGGGCAGACCATTAAAATAGCCGGTCATGGCGGGCCTGGTGTAAATAATGGCCCGGCCGGAGACCTTTATATCAAGTTTTCGATACTTGATGATGCCCGCTTTAAACGTGACGGACGCAATTTATACGCCACTGTAAAACTTGACCTTTACACAGCGGTACTTGGCGGCGAAATTACCGCAGAAACGTTGACTGGCAAGGTTAAAGTAAAAGTAAAGCCCGAAACTCAAAACGGTACCAAAGTAAAACTAAAAGGTAAAGGCATGCCCGTTTATAAAAAAGAAAATGAGTTTGGGGATTTGTACCTTACTTATGATATCCAGATACCGGTTAACCTTACCGAGCAGCAGAAGCAGTTATTTAAAGAGCTTTCAAAATCATGATATAAGTTTAAAGATAATGAAAACACGAGATTTAATATCAGTAAATGATTTTTGTTTGTATCACAACGTGGAGTACACCTTTATAGAATCGTTATATGAGGCTGATTTAGTAAAAGTTACCTTAATTAATGAAACCACTTATATACCTGGAGAAGAACTTCGGAAGCTGGAGAAACTGATCAATCTTTATCAACTGGATATTAATGTGGCGGGTATAGAAGCCATCAGTCATTTATTGCACCGTATGGAAAAAATGCAGGATGATATGCAAAGCCTGAGAAATAAATTAAGATTGTATGAGGGTGAATAAACGGAAACAAACCTCTATTGTAAAGGCGTAAAGATATATTGTTCATTATAATCTATCTCAAAGTGTTCAAGGAATAATTTGTATTCTTCCAGGAAAGATTTCTTTCGATGATGCTCTTCTTGGTTTTCTATATATTCTGTAACATCTTTTATGTGTGAGCGTGAATATGAGAAGGCGCCGTAACCTTCCTGCCATCGAAAAGTTGACGGATTAAAATTTTCTTTATTTATCCATTCGGATGAATCGCCTTGACGAAAATGCTCCGATAGGAGCAAAATGTCGGTAGAACAACGATTATTAATATGGGAATTCGTGCCGTAGGTACGAAACTAAAGCATGGTGGCTTACTCCATATATTTCAGCATCATCCGTTCGCTTACAATATTTGCGTCTTCTATTACCGAATCCGGATAGCCCATGGACTCTAATATGGCAATACCGTTGCGGCTTTTAAGCAGTCCCTCTTTCAGCTTGTAATCAAACACCAGGACTGCCCCCGATTTGGAATCTTCAAAAGAATAGATGGCAAAATCCTCATCGAGTAATTCGGCCAATTCAAGATCGTGGGTTGATACAAAGACAAAGTTTTGGTTGGCCGTGATATAAGATAATACCGATTTTGCAGCAGCGATGCGTTCAATAGTATTGGTGCCTCTAAAGATCTCATCAATAATAACCAAACTTTTTACCTGTTCCACCTCGTTGCTTCGGCTCATAATAGTTAATATGGATTGTGCCTGCGCCTGGAAATAGCTTTTTTGCTCCTCAATACTATCGCTGGTTTTAATACTGGTTTGTATCTTTAAAAAAGGTGCTTTATATTCCCTGGTGCAGCTGGTAAACAGGGTTTGAGCCAGCAGCGTGTTAACGGCGATGGCTTTAATAAAAGTTGTTTTGCCCGACATGTTTGAACCGGTTATCAAGGCACCTTTATCTGCACGGGTATATAATGAATTGGTAACGCATTTATCAATCAGGGGATGATAAAGGTCGGTAATATTCATTTGGGCGTCGGTAGCGATAAACTGGGGCTTACTATAATAAGGTAAACCCTCCCTTACTGATTGGATGGCTACCAGCATATCAATTTCAGCTATATATTGATAAACCAGTTCAATATCTTCCCGGTATTTTTCAATGTGTTTTATAGAGCTGGCATAAATTCGGGGCTCTAATAAAAATAATGTTTTAATGAGTTGAAAAACAGCATAACTCAAATCCCCAGCCCCATTGATCAGTTTACTTTCTAAATTGATGATGCTTAAGGAACGTTTTAGTCCTAACAGATTTTTCAAACTATTTTTAACAGGCTCATTATCATCCAGGCCAGAATGTTTTACCAGCCATACTGCTACGTTGTGCATAATAAGCAATTGGGGTAGCGAGTTGGTATAGGCGCTTATTTTTTTCTTGTTAGCGTAATGTAAAACCACATTATAACCTACAAAAAACAATAACAATAAAATACTAATGGGATTTGGGTAAACAACCAGCGATACAACGAGTGCCACGATTACCAAAGGTACAAACCTGATATAAAAGTTCATGATCGGCACAAACATCGATTCATGCGTTTTTAAAAACAGATCGGCAATATAATAAGCGTAGGTATTGTTGAGTTTTGATAATTGCAGCTCAATCAATTCCCTGTTAGGCCTATCCTTATTAATGGCTTCAACCTTGGCATCAAGCTCCAGTAGCTTTTCACGATTTGTTTCCGGAAAATGCAGCTTTTTATACAAGTATTGTTTGCCGGGTTTTGAACTCGTTCTGTCTATATAATTAAAAACACTTTTCAGGTCAATGTCTTCAGCGGTAACATCTGGTAACCTGTCCCAGCCTTTATCGGCATTTAAGTAGGTTTTAATCAAATCGAAATTACGCCTGGTATTTACAGGTTTACCCCATTTGCTTTTTATTTTATCAAGTTTTTTTTCTTCGGCACGTAATTTACCATAGTAAGAGCTTATCAATGAAAACCCCAAAACAATAGCCAAAAATAGCAGTGTAAATAAAAAGTAATACATGCCTTAAAAATAAATAAAATAAAATAAACCCCAAGTGATATTTATAGTCTATAAATATAAAATAACTACAGTGTTAACTTAATTTTTGATTTATGAAAGTTATCAAATTTTCGGTCATAGTTTTTGCATTACTATTTTCAGTTCAGTTTGTAAAAGCTCAAAGTATATCTATAGGTGCTTCATTTGGTCATTATCCACGTTCGCGAGTGGTTGTTGCCGCTAATTATCCGGCATATGGTTACTATGACCGCCCTGTATATTATGGTTATGCACGCAGGGTTTACTATGACCGTCCATATTATTATCCGGGCCGCTACTATGCCCGCCCAGTTTATTACAGGGTGCATCGTCATTACAGGTGCTGGTAAAATACAAAGAGCCCGAATTATTAATTCGGGCTCTTTGTATTTTATATACTATCTGTTGCCGCTCAAAAAGCGTTGCAATGCTTGCTGGGTAAAGTCAGAGAGTACCAGTTGGCCACTAATGGCTGCACGCTGGGTTAATAATTCATCCCAATCATCTGTACCCTCCCATAATATCTGTTTTAGCCCGATGAGCGCGTCAGGATGATAGGATGCTAATTTTTCGGTAAGTTCAACTATTGCAGAATCAAGCGAAGCGATATCTTCATATACTTCATTATACAGGCCATGATCCTGGGCCCATTGAGCAGTTTGAAAATCGGATGCCCGGATAGTTAACTGCGAAAAAGCGGGCAAGCCAACTTTGCGGGTCACGGCTGGCGATATAACAAAGGGCCCGATGCCAATGGCCAGTTCACTTAATTTAATAGATGCAAAGCCCGAGGCCAGGCAATAATCGGCGGCGGCAGCAAGGCCTACTCCTCCGCCAACCGCTTTTCCCTGAACACGGGCAACAATTATCTTAGACGATTTACGGCAGGCATTGATAACTTTGGCAAAGCCCGAAAAGAACAAAGCCCCAGTTTCTTTATCTTTTATTTGCAGCAGCTCATCAAAACTGGCACCAGCACAAAAAGTACGGTCGCCGCCGCTTTTTAAAATGATAACCCGTACTTCCGGATCATTCCCCGCTTGTATTATATATTCGGTAAGGTCATTTAAAAGACCGGTTGGCAATGAATTTTGTGCAGGATGATAAAAACTAATAGTCGCAATACCATTCGGGCTTTTTGTAAAAGATACGTTCCCATTATCAGTAGCGGGCATAATTTTAAGGTTTATTTAAAGAAAATGCGACGATTTAATCACCGCCTGTCAGCCCAATATCAGAAGTATTTGGCTTACCTGCAATTTTCGTTTAAAATAGTTTGTCAAACAATCAGAGGTAGTTCAAAGTAAAAAGTGGCTCCTTTACCTAATTCACTCTCTACGCCTATTTTGCCATGGTGGTTGTTAATGATCTCGTCACTGATATAAAGTCCCATACCCAAACCGCCGGTGATATGTCTTTTATCCTCAACCCTGTAAAAACGCTCAAATATACGACCTATCTGCTCTGCTGATAAACCTATACCAAAATCGGTTACCGATACGCGTACCAAATTATCCTTAACAATGGTTTTCAGAATGATCCTCTTATCAGCCAATGAGTATTTTACGGCATTATTTATGAAATTCATCAAAACCTGCTCCAATCGCTCGGCATTACCCATTACGCGGATGCCAGGCTGTAGCTGACTATCAAATTCATACAAAGGATAAATGTGTTTTGAGTTTTCGGTAACCTGCACCATCAGGTCAGATAAATTGATCTTATCCAGGGCATATTCAAGTCTTCCGGCCTGTATTTTACTTACATCAAGCAGATCATTAATGAGGCGCTGCAATTTGTTAATGGCCACGCTTGCTTTTTCGATGTACTGCTTTACTACAGGCGGTATCTCTTCCTTTTTATACGAAGTAATAAGTTGCAGATAACCTTTTAAACTGGTTAAGGGCGTGCGGAGTTCATGGCTGGCAATGCCAATAAATTCGTCCTTTCTATCCATCTCTCTTTTCTGATCTTCAATATCGGTAGCCGTACCTACCCAAAAAATGATGGCACCCTTATCATCCCTCAAAGGAACTGCCCGGTTCAGGTGCCAGCGATAGGTATTATCCCAGCGTTTGTAACGGTTCTCCACCTCAAATATATGACCGGTTTTTAACGCTTCAATATACTTATCCAGGGTATTTGGCAGATCATCAGGGTGAACTACATGCTGCCAGCCCCAGCCAACAGTTTCACCGTAACGGGTCCCGGTGTAGTTGTACCATTGCTGGTTATAAAAATCCACCTCGCCGGCAGGCAGGTTTGTCCAGGTCATTTGAGGGATATTGTTTGCCAGCAGTTTAAAATGCTCACGGCTTATCAGCAGGTCATTAGTGCGCGCCTTAACGGTATCTTCCAACTCATTATTGAGTTTTTCGGCAGCATTTTGGGCCGCCAACAGCTGTTCGTTTTTTATTTTTAGTTCCCATTCCGTTTCTTTTTGACTGGTAAGATCGGTCAGGATCAAACTTAAGGCAATGCCTTCATCCAGATCAAGTGTAGTACAGGAAAGCAAACAAGGTGTTAACTTTCCTTGTTTATCGGCCAGTAATATTTCACCCTTACAATCTTCTACCCAACCTTTTTGCATCAGATCGTTAAATTTTTCGACGGATATCTCCGGAATAAAAGAGGTAAAATTTAGCCCAATCACCTTTTGAAGAGGTAAGTTCATCATAGCTGCAAACCGCGAATTACTGTAAAGGATAGTGCCTTCACGGTTGAGTGTGACCGCTCCTTCGTTCATCTTTTCAATAAAAACACGGTAAGTTTGATCGGCTGTTTTTAGAGTGTATAACTGATGTCCGTCGGCTCCGTTTACAATAAGCGCGTCAATCTGGCCGGTACGAATAGCGTCAATGGTATCATTAGCTTCCTCCAGCTGTATCCGAAGTTCTTCATTCTGCTGCAGTAACTCTTCATATGTATATTTAACCGGTTCCATTAATTTTCTGTTTGTAAACCAAGACCTTTTAATACTTTAACCGTGTTTGACATATCTCCAATAAGCCGCCGCTCCACACCCGGTGTCTTTTTGATGAGCATAGGTAAAGCGATGATCTGCTCCCGCTCAACAATTAATGGCTGCTGATAAACATCTATTATCTCCAGGTTATAATTACCTTTTAAATGCGTTTCGCAAATATCCTTGAGATTGGTAATAGCCCGCGATGAATTGGGCGATGCACCTGTTATAAACAGGCGTAAATGGTACACCTGTTGTTCCTGCTCATTTAAATAATTATCTTCAGATAAAGATGACTGATCCTTTTTGGCCATTTTTTATGGTTTAACGTGGGCGTATATCTAAGCCTACCAATACTTTTTCTTCATTTGACAGATCTCCGATTATTTTACGGATAGGCTCCGGAACTTTGCGCACCAACGTAGGGATGGCAAATATCTGGTCGCCTTCGGCCAATTGTGGTTTTACTAAAAGGTCAATTACTTCAATAGTGTACTGCCCCTTTAAATGTTCTTCGCAATATTTTTTAAGATTAGATAACGCGGTGGCGGATTTTGCTGTTTTGCCAGCAACATATAATCTTAACTCATAATTTATTTCTTCTGTTTCCATTATTTCTTCTTCTTTGTAGGACTTTCCTCTTTTATCCCCCTTCTCATTTTCGTTATCTCATCCCGGTTTTTATCCATTATTTGTTGTTTTAGCTCGTCTTCGTAATATATTCTGTTCAGCTCCTCCTCTACAGATTCAAACTCAGCCTGTAAATTGGAGATTTTAGCTTCCAGTACTTTACGTTTACGGTTAATCTCTTTGTCTTTTCGTAATACGGCAAAATCGCGTAGCGCTACTCCGGTTCTTTCTTTAAGCTGTTGCGCTTCCCGGGCCGATCCTGTTAAAACGCCTTCGGGACCCAGGTAAACATCCACTAAATCCAGCCCTTTGTCGGTTATAATAAATTCACGTACCTGGTTTGAATGTTTCATCCCGCGCGATTTCATGATGTATAAACCACGGTTACGCTCGCCGTTGTGTTCAATATCGCGTACCAGCATCCAGGTATCAACCAATGATGATACGCCCTCGTCGGTTTGTTCATTTACCACGGTATTGAGCGATAATGCGGTGAACATCACCGTGATCTGCTCGTTCTGTAAAAAGTCTATCAATCGTACCAGCATCGATTTCACTTCACTTACCGAGCCTACGGTAATTAGGTTGGTTATCGGGTCTAATATTACCGTTGCTGGTTTAAATTGCTTGATTAGTTTATAAATAGCTACCAGGTGCATTTCCAGCCCATACAAGGTGGGGCGCGAAGCGTGAAATCGTAATAGCCCGCTATTAACATAAGGCTGCAGATCGATATTAATCGATTTCATGTTGCGGATAATCTGGTTAGGCGATTCTTCAAAGGCAAAATAGAGACATTTCTTTTTCTGTTTGCAAGTTTCGGCCGCAAAATAAGCCCCGATACTGGTTTTGCCGGTTCCGGCAGTTCCCGAAACTAATATACTGCTTCCATGAAAAAAACCCTGCCCGCCAAGCATATAATCCAATGCAGGGATGCCAGAGGATACTCTTTTGGAAGAAACCGCTTTTTCGAGCACTAATGAAGTCACAGGTAATACAGAAATACCATCCTCGTCAATTAAAAACGGGTACTCATTGGTGCCATGCTGTGAACCCCTGTATTTTACAACACGGAGGCGGCGGGTTGAGATCTGATTGATAACCCGGTGGTCAAGCAGGATCACACAATCTGATACATACTCCTCTAATCCTTGTCGTGTTAAAGCACCACCATCTCCTTTTTCGCCGGTTATAATGGCTGTTACGCCTTTATTTTTAAGAAATGCGAAAAGCCTGCGCAATTCTGCCCGTAAAATAGTTTGATTGCTTAAACCCGAAAACAGGTTTTCGATGGTATCGAGCACTACTCTTTTGGCTCCAATGCTATCAATGGCATGACCTAATCTGATAAACAATCCTTCCAGATCGTATTCACCGGTCTCTTCTATCTCACTCCGGTCAATGTGTACATGATCTAATTTTACTTTTTTCTTATCCTGTAATTCATAAAGATCAAAACCAAGCGAAGCTACGTTCAGCGCTAATTCGTCGGTTTTTTCTTCAAAAGCCATAAAAACACCCGGTTCATTAAACATGAGCGCCCCACGAACTATAAACTCAAGTGACATGAGGGTTTTACCGCAACCGGCTTCCCCGCAAATAAGCGTAGGCCGGCCCTGAGGTAATCCCCCACCGGTTATTTCATCAAGTCCGTTGATGCCTGTAGGTGTTTTAGGCAGCGATTTTATATCGGTTTGTTGTTGTTTTTTATGAGATTTAGTCATTGTAACAAGTGTTTTTTTCAATCCCCCTAATCATGTTAATCCGGGGACTGAAGGTTATTTTCATGCTAAATGGTTAATAAATGCTTATCGGGCTTAAATTGTTTTAAGCCCCGGTAATTTATAATAGCATCTTTAACAGAAATTGATAATATTGGTTTTGTAGGGTACGGGAAAAGTACATTCCAAAACTTCAATAATAAATAGAATTATGCTACTAAGGCTTAGGGTTGATTTATTTTAATTAAAAAACATTAACTCATTTGTTATGTTTATTAGTTATAAAAATATAATCATGGGAACTTTACAACATATACAACACCAGATATCGGCACTTAACGATCTGATTAAAATAAATAACGACCGTATAGCAGGTTATACAAAAGCTAATGAAAACACCAAAGAAACAGGCTTGAATTTGCTTTTTAAGGAATATATTGATCAAAGTAAAAGCAATGTTTCGGAACTAAGAGAGTACATCCACGTGTTGGGTGGTGACCCTACCGATGGTACTACCTTATCCGGAAAATTGAATAATACCTGGATAGATGTTAAAGCTGCTTTCGGAAGTAAAGACCGACAAAGCATTTTGGCTGATTGTGAACGCGCTGAGGATGTTGCCAAAAAAGCCTACAGGGCAGCACTGGACGATAAAGAGCTGATATGGGAAGATCAGCAGGTTGTATTTATTCTTAAAAAGCAGCTGGAAAGTTTAAGGGTTGCCCATGATACCATTAAAGCCTTACGCGATGCAGAGGTCAGTGCATAATATTTTGCACTGATACAATTAAGAGAACTAATCCGATGGATTATTGACTAATAGCCGGTTTTTCCGAAATAATGCTGTCTACAACAAATACACTTACGCCGCGCCATGGTAAGGCATGCAGATATTGTTTATAGTGTAATTCCAGATAGGAACCGGCACTGCTGCTTAATTTTTGGGCAACTTTCTCGTCGGTAACAGAAAATATAAATTCGTTTGAGGAGATATTACCGCCTCCCTGTGGTGTTTTTATACCGCTTTGTATTAGCCGGCCTTCGTAGGTTTTAAAGAGATATCCTTTTTTTACAAAGTAGTTCATGGTGCCAGCCTTTGCGCCTTCGCCAAAAACAAAGAAATAACGCTGGTAGGAAAACCCGGCGATCAATACTAATATTACGACTAAAATAATTGCTTTGGTGCGGCCTTTCATATAGATATATTTTTATCTAAACTACAAAATAAAACTAAGAGTCAGGAATCAAGAGTTAAGAATCAGGAAAAACAGCATAGTAAGATCATACTATTGTTAAATATAAGAAAAGCAGTTTCTTGTCTTGACTCCTGACTCTTATCTCTTGATTCTCATCAATTATTACCAACAGGAGTGAGTTTTACATTTTTGTATGATGAAAGCATGAAATTTATCAGGTCGATAATATTTAACGGGGGCTCGTTGGTGTTGATGCTCAGTTTCTTTTTGCTGTCAACAAAATCAATAGCAAAGTAGTAGTTTGGCGCGTCAACCACCTGGTTGCCTTGCTGCCAGTCGTTCATTTTTTTTAGCTCGCTATGCTTTAGCCAATAGTTTAAAGTATCCAGCTGACTCTGACTTAATTTTCCGGTATAATCGCCTTTGTATGGTGCAGCGTGTTCGCCTGCTTTTAGATGATAATCACCATTCGGCCATATTTCGATACCCAGCTGTGGGCAGTCACCAAAGCAGGTGGATGATAAAAAATAGAGCTTGGAGAATTTGATGTTTTTATCGTAGCTGTTTTTGAAGTTCAGGAACTCGTAAGTAATAGTACCCGCTAATTTGATGGCATTGGGTTCAACAGCTTTTAAATACATGCGATTATAGTCGGCGTGTCTTATTAAAAACTTGAAATCATCGCGGTGTTGTTGCTTAAAATTATCGGCACTGCTCCTAAAGATATCAGATAAGATCAGCGTATCATTCACAATGACATAATGGTCTTTAATACCAGCGTTTCCCACAAAATTATAATATACTTTTTTGTCGGCGAAGTAAAGGTGGCCCAGGTCTTTGGTTATCCAGCGTTCGGCATCAATCTGTACTTTTTGGGCGAATGATGAGGCTGAAGTCAGCAGAAATAACAGCAGGTAGAGTTCACGTTTTACCATTGGGGCATATTTTAGGGGTAGATGAAATTTGGCTAACGTTTTAAAAACTTACAAACTCATATAATATTTTGTTAATGATCCGAAATCATCAAACTTCAATGCGTAATCGTCTGTTTTGCCAAAACCATAGGTCACAAATATAAACGGTATCCCTGCCATACGTGTCTGCTCAGCGTCACCATTGGTATCACCAATATAAACCGGATGCTTTAGCTGGTGCTTGTCAATCAGCAGTTGCATGTTATGATGTTTGGGCATATTGTTTTGTCCATAAGCCATGGAGTCGGTAATATCATCTTCAATTTTAGCCCAACTTATAAATAAAGGGATAATACCTATGGCACAATTACTGAGTATAAAGAGTTTGTATTTAGTTGCCAATTGTTTGATACCTTCAGTCACCCCCTCGTACATGACGCCGCCGCTGGTGGGGAGTATCTGCCGGCGTGTTTCATTTACATCCATATAAATACCCTGTGCCCTGTCGTCATCAAAATCGGGCATGAGTACTTTGGTTAGTTTTTTACCCTCCATGCCCATCAGCTGCATCAGATCATTACGATCGATGACACGTTGTATACTCATTTTTTCGAATACGAGATTCCAGGAATTGGCGTAGGTATCAACGGCATCCCAAAGGGTTCCGTCCATGTCGAATATCAGACTATCGGGTTTCTGCATACAAGGAATATTGTTTTTTGCTAAGATGTAAAATTTACACCAAGCATAAAACAGAAGTTCATGTTTTCTTCATTATTAATCTTCACCTTAGCAGTGTGATAAGGTTAATGTGGGCCAGCTTAGCAGGAGGTTGGTTCCATAGGGCCTCTACCGTAAAAGGTAGGGGCTTTTTTTATGCCCCAATTTTAGCACTTTGAATTTATAGTAATAATCTGATAATAAGACAATTAAATTGTAGCTAATGTCTCATTATTTCGAAATCAAACATCCTAAACCCCAAATCAGATGCTGATACTATCGCCTATTTGGTATACTTCATGAAACTTTATGCCCAGTTTGTCAAAATGTTTCACGTAAGCACCATATCTTTTCTGAATGAAGAACGTTTTGGCATAGCCATCATGAACGGGTAATATCTGGCGGGGATGCAGCTTGTCGGCAAAGGCGGATATCATTACTTCGCTGGCAAACGGGGCCATGGTTATCATAATCAATAACTCTATTCCTTTGAATTTCAATAATTTATCTTCCATTGAGTCGACCGGGTGCAGCACCCTATCGTTGATCACAAAGCCCGTCATTTGAGGTAAAGGGTTATCCATGATCAGTGCGTGCTGTACCGGAAAAGCCTCCAATTTAAAGGGGCCGAAGTGCTCCACCCCTTCTTCCAGGAGTAAATATTTTATTCCGGCGTTATCTAACTGCTCACCAACTTGACTATTTGTGACCACCTGTGCGCCACTAATCGCAATAATTTTTTGTAAAATATCTATTACAAAATGATCCGGATGGATGTGGGTAATCACTACAATATCAACATCGGCAAACATTTCTGGGTTTACCAGCCCCTCGATAAAAGAAATATCACCGGGATCAAATAAAATCTTATAGCCATCAAGCTCAAAAACGAGACACGAATGCAGGTATTTTGATATTTTCATATAACTGTTTTATTATCAAGTAGTTAGTATCAAGTATCAAGATTTTTGAATACCTCGTGAAGCAAATGTAGCTGTCGTGATACTTGATACTAACTACTTGATACTAATCTCACAACAATTCATTTGCCAAATTGGCCAGTTCGCTCCGCTCCCCCTTTTGCAGGGTGATGTGTGCATATAATGGGTGTCCCTTGGCTTTGTCTATCAGGTAGGATAAACCGTTGCTTTCTGCATCCAAGTATGGTGTATCTATCTGGTAAATATCGCCGGTAAAAACAAATTTGCTGTTTTCGCCGGCACGCGATATAATGGTTTTTACCTCATGTGGAGTCAAATTCTGGGCCTCGTCTACAATAAAAAATATCTTGCTCAGCGTACGACCTCGGATAAAGGCAAGCGGGGCTATCGATATTTTATCATTAGTTACCAGTTCATCAATTTTGGCCTGCATTTTTTCATCGTCCATAAACTGGTCTTTTATAAACTTCAGGTTATCCCATATCGGTGCCATATATGGATCAATTTTAGATTTGATATCACCAGGTAAAAAACCGATATCCTTATTACTTAAAGGTACAATAGGGCGTGTAACAAAAATTTGACGATAATATTTTCTCTGCTCCAACGCACTGGCCAGGGCCAGCAAGGTTTTACCTGTGCCAGCGTTGCCCTGTATAGTTACCAGTTTAATATCGGGATGTAATAAGGCATGAATAGCAAAAGCCTGCTCAATATTTTTGGGTAATATGTTAAATACCGGTTGTTCAATAACTTTTTCGAGCTGGCGGGTTTGGGTGTTATAAAAACCAGGCACATCGCTGTTTTTACCTTTTAATATGTAGAAGTGATTATTGGTATATGATGTGATATGCAAACTTTCGGCGGGTAGGTTTTCATGCTTGTTGAGCTGGTTGATCAGCTTTTCGGTTACCTTATTTACATCCGTTTGGCCGGTATATAATTCATCCAGATTTTTGATCTTGCCGGTTTCATAATCTTCCGCGTGCAGGTTAAGCGCCTTGGCCTTAAGTCGCAGGCATATATCTTTAGATACCAGCACTACTTTTTTTTCAGGGTTCTCTTCCTGTAAACCTAAGGCCGCGTTTAGGATGCGGTGATCGGTTTTATCAGAACCAAATACTTCCTCAGCATCAACCGCGGTGGTTTTAACGTCCATCGCTACTTTGAAGCTGCCTTTACTTTTGCCGTTTAATGGGATCCATTCATTTACCAGGCTATTGCGCGACAGATCATCCATGAGGCGGATAAAACTGCGGGCTTCAAAATTGCGAGTATCGTTACCATTTTTTTTATTGTCCAGTTCTTCCAGCACCTGTATGGGTATGGCCACGTCATGTTCCTGGAAATTCTGAAATGCGTTGTGATCGTAAAGGATCACTGAGGTATCTAAAACAAATATTTTATTACTTCCAATAGTCCCGTTCTTACCATCTTTATTCATATCCGACTAATTTAAGGAATCTGTTTTTAGTTTCAAGCACAAAGATGATCTTGGATTTTAAAATTCGGATGTTCGATTTCGGATTTATTTTGATTTAGAATTTAATGTTAAGATTTAGAGCTTAATATTTCGGATTTAGATTTTAGAACTTAGGATTTAGATTTTACCTCCCTGTCGGTTTTGTTCTATTTTATTTTTTGATATCGTAGCAATTTTATCAAAAAATAAACGCCATGACATCATCAATTTTTAACAATAGCAAAATACGGCGATGGCTTATTCCTCTTATAACCATTGCAATCCTGGTTTATCATCATGCGGCTTACGCTCAAAACCCACCTTTGACCGGTAAGGCCCTGTTCGAAAAGAAATGCGCTACCTGCCATGGGAACGATGGCACGAGAGGTCGTTGGGGAGCCAAGAATTTACAACTCAGTAAATTAGATAATAATGAATTGCTTAACACCATTAGTAATGGCCGTGGCATTATGCCCAATTGGGGCAAAAAACTATCAATCAGCCAGATAAGCTCAGTAATTGAATACATTAAAACATTAAGAAAGTAAACCATGATCAAGATGAATATGACAACTCTGATTTTAATAATCACAGCAACAGCCACCGCCTTAATTGCTGGCTTGTTTTACGGATATACCTGCTCTGTAAATTTAGGATTGGGTAAACTGACCGACCGCGAATACATTGCCGCCATGAACTCCATCAACGTGCAGATTTTAAACCCGCTGTTTTTTGCCAGTTTTATGGGGACGCTATTGTTGCTACCACTAAGCGCATACTTAAATTATACTCCGGGGATGAATACGCGCTTTATACTGCTGGTCAGCGCAGCTCTGGTTTACGTTATTGGTGTATTTGGCGTAACCATGTTTGGAAATGTCCCTTTAAATGATGCTTTAGCCCGGCTCAATGCAGAAACCGCATCAGCTAAGGACCTTTCGGCATACCGGACAATGTTTGAGGGACCCTGGAATTTTCTGCACAACATCAGGACCCTGGCCAATGTAATAAGCCTGATATTAGTTATTGTGAGCTGCTGTTGCGAAAGTAAGTAAGCTGGATGGATCCCAAAACCTTATAAATACGAAAACGGGAGTCTTTTCTTTCGAATTGAGCTCCCGTTTCCCAACCACTGTTCTGCCGTAGCATCCCAGTAGCATCAAGTTTTGTGTATCATCACCGACATGATCTCGTCCGTCGTTCTCTCGAACTGTCGACTCCTTCAATGTCATTGGTTCAGTTGCGGTTCTCCGTGAAGTTCCTGCATTTCCCCAATACCTCTTTTAATCACAATCTTTTTTCAAAGACTTTCGTTTTATCATTTTTTCATGTGACTCAGGCACTTCCTTGATCTTTAGTTCCCCCGAAGGTTCACCCGATTCAATTTCTGTAATCCTGAAAGGCTGTCAATGTACGTCGTTCTTGATGATTTCAATATCGGGACATATTGGTAATTCTGCAAGAGTTTTATTTATTTTTTATTAACACTTTATTAACATTTGAAATTAACTTATAAACATTTTCTAAATGCTGATTTACAGACAATTATTTATCTATCGTTGAAAAACAGCAATGGTTACAAACAATGTAATTATTCACACCAAATGAAAAAATTAGCAATTATCGAACTTTTAAAAATGCCTAAAATGAATAAATGATTGGATTTATTTGATAAAAGAGCACTCGTAATGTCCGATTAATCGCACAAAAAAGGCCGCTCCAAACGGAGCAACCTCTCTAAAAAACCAAACTAACTACTCTATGAAAACAATCTTTAATTATTTGATAGCTATTTCTCTTGATTGAAATTTAGCTTCTTCTTTTTTGGTTATAGTAAGCCTCAATACGCCATCAGTGTAATCAGCTTCAATTTTTGAATGATCGGCGCTTTCTGGTAAAGTGAATGACCGGCTGAAAGAGTTGTAGCTGTATTCGCGTTTGCTGAATTTTTTAGCTTCTTCTACGCTTTCGCTTTTCTTTTCGGACGAAACGGTTAATACATTCTTATCCAAATTGATCTTAAAATCTTCTTTCTTTAAACCAGGTGCAGCCAATTCAATCTGAAATTCGTTTTCAGTTTCGGCAATGTTTACTGCAGGTACACGGGCAACTAATTTATTACCGATATATGAGTCGTTCAATAAAGAATCTAATACATCATTGAAAAATGGGTTTACCGCGTTATTTTTTAATCCGTTGTTGAATTTTACAAGTGTCATTTTTAATATCTCCTTTAAGTTTTTGTTTTTGTTAACTTCGTAAGCTATTAATCAAGTGTTGTACCAAGCGATAAAATCAATAAATAAGCGACAGTTTGTCACTTTAATTTGATTTCATGCAGACAAAATGACCTAAATGAGCGAAAAACTAACAGATTACAAGTACAAAACGGCCATCCCCATCCGTTTTTCAGATATAGATGCCTTCGGACATGTAAACAATGCCGTGTACCTAACCTATTTTGAAATAGCCAGAAGCAATTACTGGAAAGAGATCATCAACTGGGATTGGAACCATGCTGGTATTATCCTGGGCCGGTCAGAGATCAATTACCTGAAACCCATTACTATTAATGACCAGATAGCTTGTTACGTACGCACCGTACGCATTGGCAACAGCAGCTTTGATGTAATGCATGTGCTGGTTAAGATAACCGAACAAGGTGAAGAAATTGTAACTACCGGCAAAACGATTTGCATTAGTTATGATTACAGCGCCAATAAATCGGTAGCTATACCAGCCAATGAGCGCCGCAATATGATCGAGTATGATGAGCCAAGGTTGATTTTGAATACGAATTAAAATCAGATGTGCAGATATGCAAATGTGCGGATGTGCAGATGCCGGATCATATCCGTTTTATCATCTGCACATCCGCACATCTGTAATCTGCACATCAAAATATCTTCCCCGGATTTAAGATCCCATTAGGGTCAAATACTTTTTTGATGCCTTTCCACAGGGCAAAATGAACATCGGAGTATTTTATCGGCATAAATTCTTTTTGAACCAGGCCTATTCCGTGTTCGCCGGAAAGTGTACCGCCTAATGATACGGTTAGTTCAAAAATTTCACGGATGCCGAATTTGAGTTTGTTATTCCAGTCGCTATCACTCATTTTGGCCTTGATGATATTTACATGCAGGTTGCCATCACCGGCGTGTCCATAACAAACTGATTCAAAGCCATATTTGGCGCCCACTTCTTTGATGCCTTTGATGAGTTGTGGCAATGCAGCGCGGGGCACCACCGTATCTTCCTCTTTATAAATTGAGTTTGATTTTACCGATACTGCCATGGTACGGCGCAAACGCCAAATTTCTTCTTTTTGTGCTGATGAATCGGCAAACAGCACATCGCTGCAATTGTAGTTCTCTAAAACGGCATTGATCTTTTCACAATCGGCAAATATCACATCCTGGTTGTTGCCGTCAACCTCAATCAGTAAAAAGGCCTGAACATCATCTTTCAGATCAAATGCAATATCGTCATGCTCTTTTACCCACTCCACTCCCCTGCGCTCCATAAACTCCAGAGCCGACGGTACAATTCCTGCCCTGAATATGGCTGATACCGCAGCACAGGCCGCTTCGTTGGTTGGAAATGAAGCCAGCATCAAAGCATCAATTGTTGGTAACGGGATCAGTTTAACTACAATTTTGGTAATAATGCCCAAAGTACCTTCTGAGCCTATTATCAGTTGGGTTAAATTATAACCCGCTGCATATTTAAGCGTGTTTGCGCCCGTCCAGATGATCTCGCCCGAAGCCAGAACTACCTGTAAATTCAATACATACTCGCGTATGGTGCCGTACTTAACCACCCGTGGCCCACCTGAACCATGCGACACATTGCCCCCAATAAAGCAACTACCTTTGCTGGCCGGGTCAACCGGGTAAAGCAAGCCTTTGGCAGCAGCCTGGTTCATAAATTCCTCGGTGATCACGCCTGGCTCTACTGTTGCCTGCAGATTTTGCTCATCAATCTCTAATACTTTATTAAAGCGCTCCATGGCTATCAGCAAACCTCCTTTAACGGGTAAAGCCCCTCCACTTAACCCTGTGCCGGCCCCGCGGGGTGTAACCGGGATGCGGTGCTTATTGCATAGCTTTAATAAGGCGGCAACTTCTTCAGGAGTTTGGGGTTTGGCAACAACTTCGGGGTAATAAACCAGATCCTCGGTTTCATCGTGACTGTACTTTTCAAGATCGTCATGCTGCACAATAACCGCGTCGGCACCAACAATGGCCATAATGGCTTCAATTACAGGTAGTGTTATAATATTATAATTCATGTTGTTGGTGGATAATTAATAGTAACGCTTGATTGGGCTACACGTCCTGTTAATGGGGGATTTAATTTTTTTACAGTTACTTCAATAGTTTTTACAAACGGATACTTGCTTTGAATACGATTGGTAATGGCCTGACCAACCGTTTCTATCAGTTTGCTGGGAATCTTCATTTCTTCGCAGGCTATGATATATATTTTTTCATAGTCCACCGTGTTATGCAAACC
Source organism: Mucilaginibacter sp. RCC_168 (assembly GCF_041355315.1). NCBI lineage: Bacteria > Pseudomonadati > Bacteroidota > Sphingobacteriia > Sphingobacteriales > Sphingobacteriaceae > Mucilaginibacter > Mucilaginibacter sp. RCC_168. The sequence continues at coordinate 6,013 of NZ_JBFUPN010000013.1, read as the reverse complement.
GTCTTTTAAGTCTGCTGCCGGCTCGAAACCTACCGCTATGTCTACCAGAAAACGGCACCCTATTTTTTGTTCCTCCGGATAAAATCCGTGATACGCAAAAAACTCTGCACCCTGCAAGGCTATGTTTATCATACTCCAAAAGTAATTGATTTTTTGATTTAGCAGGCCCGTTTATGTCCCTGAATCTTTAAAATTTAACAGAAATGACCTACCGGAGATTTTTTTTAAAAAAATATAATTTGCAAAAAGCAGGTTTAAACAATCTAAACATAGTTTTTGAAATAAAGTGGCTCCTGGTATTCAAAAACCGCTATTTAGGCTTCCTCAACTCCATCCTAAATCATCTATATTTGCCCACCAACTATAACATTATGGCTAAAACAGATCTGTATGAATCGCCTGATTATTATCAATTAGATGAACTGCTAACCGAAGAACATAAGCTCATTCGGTCATCCGTACGCGACTGGGTGAAAAGAGAATTAAGCCCCATTATTGAGGATTATGCGCAAAAGGCCGAGTTCCCCAGTCAACTCATAAAAGGCCTTGCCGAGATAGGCGCCTTTGGCCCAACCATACCTGTTGAATATGGTGGAGCCGGCCTGGATTATATGGCTTATGGCATTATTATGCAGGAAATTGAGCGTGGTGATTCGGGTATCCGGTCTACCTCATCTGTTCAGGGATCATTGGTGATGTATCCTATTTACGCCTATGGTTCTGAGGAACAACGTAAAAAATATCTGCCCAAATTAGCATCCGGGGAAATGATCGGCTGCTTTGGTCTTACCGAGCCAGATCATGGATCAAACCCGGGCGGCATGACCACTAATATGAAAGATGCCGGCGACCACTATGTTTTAAATGGCGCCAAAATGTGGATATCCAATGCTCCATTTGCCGATATAGCCGTTGTTTGGGCTAAAGACGAGAGCGGCAAGATTCGTGGCTTGATCGTTGAACGTGGCATGGATGGTTTTACTACCCCTACTACGCATAATAAATGGTCGTTGCGGGCATCGGCCACCGGCGAGCTGGTTTTTGACCATGTAAAAATTCCTAAGGAAAACCTATTGCCTAATGTCGCCGGCTTAAAGGGGCCATTGGGTTGCCTTAACCAGGCGCGTTATGGTATTGCCTGGGGAGCGCTGGGTGCAGCCATGGATTGTTATGATACCGCCTTGCGTTATTCTAAAGAACGTGTTCAGTTTGGCCGCCCTATTGCCGGTTTCCAGTTACAGCAAAAGAAACTGGCCGAAATGATCACTGAGATCACCAAGGCCCAATTATTAGTTTGGCGTTTAGGGGTACTTAAAAATGAGAACCGGGCAACCGCCGCTCAAATATCTATGGCCAAGCGTAACAGCGTAGAAACCGCCATAAACATTGCCCGTGAAGCTCGTCAGATACTGGGCGGTATGGGTATAACCGGCGAATATTCAATTATGAGGCATATGATGAACCTGGAATCAGTGATCACTTATGAGGGTACTCATGATATTCATCTGTTGATAACCGGTATGGATATCACCGGGGAAGACGCTTTTAAATAAATATGCAGATTGTCTGAATCAGAATTTTCAGAATTATTGAATTACCAGAATTCCAACTGATTAATTCTGAAAATCCTTAAATTCTGATTCAGACAACTTTTTCCGATAAAAATTTAGCATACCATTTTCCGGACTCCTTAACAATACGCTGTTGTGTGGTATGGTCAACATAAATGAGCCCAAAACGGGGATGATAACCTTCTGCCCACTCAAAGTTGTCTGTGAGCGTCCAAACAAAATAGCCGTTTACTTTACAGCCTTCATTTTTTGCCTTTAAAACCTGGCGTATATAGTTTTGCAGATAACGCAGTCGCTGTGGATCATTTACTTTACCCTCCTCCACCACATCCGGAAAAGCAGCACCATTTTCGGTAATAATAATGCTTTTTATACCCGGATAAGCGTCAAACTTTTTGATCATATGATAGATAGAGGGCGGATAAACCTCCCAGCGCATTGCCGTCAGCTCGTCAACCTTTCTATCCTCCGCCTTTACCATTTTGGCGTTGATGTAAGGGGTAAAAAAGGAATATTTAACAATCTCGCGGGTATAGTTCTGGATCCCTATAAAATCAAAATCAAAACGCATATTGTCTTCGTCGCCAGGCAGCATATATTTTTGCATGGTCTTGAGGACAGGTAACTCTTTTACCGGATAGCCCAAGCCTAAAATAGGTTCAATAAACAAGCGGTTTATGAGGGCGTCGGCCCTTACAGCTGCGGCAACATCACGAGGTTTATTGGTAGCAGGGGTAATTTGTGAGCAGGAAAACGTAGTGCCTATTTGTGCTTCAGGTAATAATTTTCGCAATATTTTAGCACCGGCTGTTATGCTGAGCACCACATGGTGTATGGCCGGAATAAAGTTCCGGATGCCGCTCCTGCCGGGGGCATGGATTCCAAAAAAATAACCCGCACCTGTAAAAACAACAGGTTCGTTCATTACCATCCAGTGTTTTACACGGTCGCCGAAGCTTTGTGCGCACAGGGTAACAAATTCGCTGAACCAGCTAACTACATCCCGGTTTGTCCATCCTCCTTTTTGTTCCAGCACCTGGGGCAAATCCCAGTGATAAACGGTAACCCAGGGTTCCACACCTTTTTCAATGCAATAGTTTATAACCCGGTTATAATAATCAATACCTGCTTGGTTTACCTCGCCTATACCGTTTGGTAAAAGGCGCGACCAGGATATGGAAAACCGGAAATTGGGAATGTGGAGTTGTTTGATGAGGTCGATATCTTCCTCGTACCGGTTATAAAAATCGCAGGCAATGCGGGCATGGTCAGCATTGAGTATTTTGCCTTTTTTGGCTGTAAAAGCATCCCATACCGATTCACCTTTGCCATCGGCATCAGGTGAGCCTTCTATCTGAAATGCGGCAGTTGAAACGCCCCAAATAAAATCGGGGCTAAAGAGTTGTTGGCGGAGTGTTGTATCCAGATCAGTTAGTTCCATTCAATTGAGCTACGCAAAGCCCAAAATTGCGATTATATTTATGAAAGAAAAACTTAACGGACAATTTAGTGTATGAAAGATGATCTCATACTTCTAAGAATCATCCATTCACGAACACTGCTGATCAATCTTGAAAAAACCGTGATGAATTTCATAACTATGCTTTTTAATATATAACCCAAAGGTAAGATGCAGGTATAACCTAATTGTAACAGTTATATTATCATATTATTAAACCGCAATATATTACGGTTTAAACGAACAGGTATGTTTTATTTAAAGTTAGTAATTTATTGTGATACAAGTACTTATTTTAATGAATTAGTTTTTTATGCTTTATGTTATAGCCTAAACAGAAAAAACAGACAAGGTCCTGATTTTGAGTTTTGCAATTTAAGCCGGATACTTGTTTCGTCTATATATTTACCCCATGAAAACACACCTGACCAAACTGTTCAACTATAACCGTTTTGCCAATGATCTGCTCCTGAAAGCTATAATAAACGCTAATGTGCCCCCTAAACCGTTACAGCTGTTTGCGCATCTGTTAACAGCCGAGCAGGTTTGGTACGACCGTTGTCATGGCTTGCCAAACAGGTTCACAAGTCCCTGGTTTGATCATACCATTGAAGAGTGTGTGCAGCTGGTTACCGAAGGTCATGGTCTATGGATGAGCTATTTAAATGAACTAACTGACGCTGATTTTGATAAAATAATTAAATATCAGAATTTCAGAGGTGACCATTTACAAGACACACTGGCAGATATATTAACCCATGTAATTAATCATGGTACGCACACCAGGGCGCAAATCGGTCAGCAATTAAAATTAGCTGGTGCAGAAAGTTTACCAATTACTGACTATAGCTACTATTTAAGATTACTAAGAAGCGACATTTAACCTGTTTATTTGCCATATTTGCCAGTACATACTTCTATTGAGAAAGAGACCTATGAAAAAATTTAGTTTAGCCATTTTAACAGCTATTGTTCTGTTGGGCTGTGGAGATAGTAAAAAGCAGGAAAAATTGCTTTTGGACAGTGTTATTGCTGTTCATGATAAGGTAATGGCCAGTGACGAGCAGTTGATGAAAAATAAAATGATTCTGGATAGCATCATCAAAAATGCACCAACTACCGTAAACATAGATTCGGCCAAAGCCTATTTAAAAATAGTTGACAATGCCGATGACGCTATGAGCGATTGGATGCATAAATTTGATGCGGAAAATAAAGGTAAATCGCACCAGGAGATCATCGATTATTTAACCGATCAGAAAAAGAAAATAGCGGTTATTGATTCGCAGATCAACAAAGCAGTTACCATTTCTAATAAATATCTCAATACAACCCCTAAAAAATGAAAAATATCGTCTGTGCATTTATTATAATCGCATTTTATAGCGCCTGTAAGCAAGGGGGCAATAATACTACAGCAACCCTGCCTATTTTGGGCAATCGGGAACCGGTTACCAAAACAGTTGATGGCAAACAGGTTACCGATACGGTTTACTCCACCATACCGGCATTTAAATTTGTGAACCAGTACGCCGATACCATAACGGGTAAAAGTTTAGATGGCAAAATATATGTGGCCGATTTCTTTTTCACCACCTGCCCTTCCATCTGTCCGGTAATGCACCGTAATATGCTTAATGTGTATAAAGAATTTAAGGCTGATGATAACTTCAAGATCATATCCCATACCATCGACCCTAAATATGATACCGTTCCGGTATTGAAAAAATATGCCGACAAACTGGGCATCAGCGGCAATACCTGGTGGCTTTTACATGGTACCAAAGAAGAAACTTATCAGATAGCCAAAAACTACCTGGTATCGGTACAGGAAAAAAATCCGCAGGGAGAATACATACATGACGGTTACTTTATTTTAGTCGACAAGCAAAAAAGGCTCCGTGGCACCTATGATGGCACCGATCCGGCGCAGGTAACAAAACTCATTGCCGATATTAAAACCTTAAAAACCGAACCCGACCAGGTTGCAGCTAAATGAAATTAGCATTTGTTACAGGTACAGTCTTATTATTTATCGTAGCTGTGGTGGCCTCGTGCCAGAGCGATGAACAGGTGGAGTTTAATCGTTATTATTCTGGGGGTAGTGTCTTATACCTGGCCCACTGCCAAAATTGTCATGGCGAAAAAGGCGAAGGCCTTCAGTCGCTGATTCCGCCGCTTACCGATTCTGTTTTTTTGAAACAGAACCGGTTGTCACTGGCCTGTTATCTTAAAAACGGATTAAAAGGAAAAATAACCATAGCCGGTCGTGAGTTTGAAGGTGAAATGCCTGCCGCAGCGGATCTGTCGCCTATTGAGGTTGCCAAAGTATTAACCTACGTTACCAACTCATTTGGCAATAAGCAGGGTTTGATCAATCTGCAGCAGGTTCAGGCTGATCTGAAAGAGTGTAAATAGACAAAGATGTTCTTCTTTTTAGCTAAAGATATGAATATACCCGTCTCTTTCGAAATGATTGAAAGACACCTGGGTGCGCAACCGGCCGGATTTTCGATTGTTAAGATCAGTGACTATGAGTATAAGTTCCTGGCCGATTATTCATTTGGAACCCTGATTATGAAAGGCGCACCATCTATGGTTGAAGGGATAAAAGTATTTGGAACCTTTAAACCGGGCGAAAGAACAACATCAGTAATGTTGGAAGCCAGACCAAGAATGGAGTTATTCATTATCATATTGCTCTGGTTAATTGTAGCATCCAAAGTATTGCCAGGAAGCGATACTATGCCTTGGTGGGTAAACGTAATATTTCCTGTATTTTTAATCTGGACCTGGTTCCTTTACCGGTTCCAGGAAAATAGGTTACGCTCAAAAGTTGAAGCATATTTAAGTGCTATAAAATAATAGATAAAATAATAATCGTTATTCCGCAGTCGCTCGGCTCCAGCCCACAGGTGTTGGGAAGACGAATGGATAACCTTAACTTTAGGGGTATATGCGAGTACCCGACTTGTTGAAGTTG